>JAEZMC010000263.1 GCA_023435805.1 Bacillota bacterium
GCGGGTAAGATCATTGACGGTGTTGGCGGCGGTATCTGCCAGGTATCCTCTACTATGTACAATGCCGTCCTGAAGGCGGATCTTAAGGTCAACGAACGGCGCAATCATTCCTTTACAGTCGGTTATGTGCCAGTAGGCCTGGATGCGACAGCATATTACGGCGGTACGGATTTCAGATTCACCAACAATACCAGATGGCCGATGAAGCTGCTTGTGTCAATAAACAAGAACAAGCTTCATTTCTCCATAATGGGTACCAATGAAAATCCTGGTAAATCCGTTATCATAAGCACCAAGATATTAAAGGAAACACCCTTTACCGTTAAGTATACGGACGACGCGACATTGCCTGCAGGCGCGACAAAAGAACTGCAGCCCGGAATGACGGGTTACGTGGTTGAAACCTATAAGACGGTAAAAATAGACGGAAAGGTCGTATCCGATACCAAATTGCATACTAGTACCTATAAGGCATACGCTCAGGAAATCTTACGCGGTACAAAGCCCTCGGCGGCTGCACCGGGAGTTAACCAGACTCCGCCCGCAAGTACCGTTCAGGCAGATAACTCTGAAGTGGTTGATGAAGTTGCGCCGATAGAGGATTTCGATATGGAACCTGTAGTTCAATGATTGGCACGATTTAAAATAAAATATATAAATGCACCAAGGCTGCCCGATCAGGCAGCCTTGTACTTTTTATTCCTGCCGGATGATCCCGGGGTGCGGCTAATATGTCTCAACGCTTGTGGCGCCGCTGTTTTTCAAAATTGAAGTAATCCTGTCGATCTTATCCTCATCGGTTTTCATACTGAATAATATTTTCCCTTGCTTGACATCGCTTTCATATTGCCTGCTTCTGCTTTCAGGGATGCCAAGGTCTACGAGGCCGCCGACAATACCTCCCGTCACGGCGCCGGAAAGCACTCCTGTTATAGGGCCGGCCGCTGCGATGATACCAAGTCCGGGTATGACCATGCTGCCTGCGCCGATCAGCAGCCCGGCCAGTCCGCCCAGCACACCTCCGGTCAGGACTCCATCCGAAATATTATCGTTCACCTGCGCACCTTCCCGTTTCATACTGCTTTGCGTATCTGCTCCGCCATCTTCTCCCTGCCGGGCTACAATTGAAATGTCATCCGTACGCAAACCCTGGTCCTTTATACTGCGAGCTGCCGTTTCTGCGTGGTGGCGGTTTTCAAACATGCCTACGATTGTTTTTGACATATTCCATCCTCCTGCTTCATATCTTTTTTGGTAATACCTGATTCTTCATTGTTAGCATTGCAATAATTCATAAACATTATTCGTACATGATATCCATACAGCGGTATGCGAAATTTTCGGAAAAGTGATCAGGATGGTGTCCGCCTCATGCAAAGCAAAAGTTTTCTATATCTGAATGTTTTTTTTTGGTGTATAATTGAAATGTGATGATTGAAGGAGGCTCAAAATGAATAGTATAAAATGGTCCCTGACAGTTGTAATACTGGGTGCGATTTTTACTCTCTCCTCCATACAGACTTTTGCAGCACAGGAAGTGTTAACACAGGAAACTGCTTCACAAGCCCTTGTCCGCCTGGAGATCATGCAAAAGGATGCAAAGGGCAGCCTTAGACTGAAGGATAAAGCCAAGCGCAGCGAATTCATCACAATGGTCAATGCAGCAATGAGCTATGACGTTGAAGCGGATTCGGCTGATGTAGATGCAGTGTACCCGGATTTGACAAAAAAGCACCCGGCCTATAAGCAAGTAAAAGCTGCCGTGGCTCATGGTCTTGCAAGTGCCTACGAGGATGGCACCATAAGGCCTGATAAAGTCATTTCCACAGGCGATGCCATCGTCATACTGCTGAAAGCTCTGGGATACAGTACGGAAATGCAGGGCCTGGACCACGAAAAAATTCTCGAAAAAGCCACCGTACTTGGAATAACAGGTACAAAGCAACCAAAGTATGATGATCAGCTGACAAGGGGAAATGCAGCAATACTGATATACAAATTTTTAACAATTGATTTTGCCGAATCGAATCAGGGGGAATAATGCAGTCAAAGAGTCTTGTATTTTTATTGATCGTATTTGTGTCGATACCGATTTTTATCATTTCATCAAATCATGAAATCTTTTTTTTCATCTTTTCAGTCATACTGACAGTGATATCCATCCGGAATTTCTATTTGCAGCTGACCGGTGAAAGTTTTCAGGGCGGCGAAGCAGATGATGAGCTGGAAGAGGAGCTCGAAGAGCTGATTGGCATCGATGTCAAAAAATTCGGTAAAGGCCTCAATATTGTTTACAACCTGCTTGTCATCCTCTTTTTATGTTACTGTACCTTTTTCCTTGACACGGTCATACTGAAGGCAGTTGCTTCTTTTGCAATATTGCTCCAGATTTACTTCATTATTAAAAAGACAAGAAAAATGCTTCCCGCCTACAATGCGGATCTTCATAAGCCCCAAATCCTTTTTTCAAGCGTTCTGAATATCGCGGTCATTGTTTTGACGCTCCTTAATAAGGTATTCCGGATTAACTAAACGTAGCTCTCCCTGCTTGACCGGGTATCGATGAATCGGAATTTTGCAAGTTTGCTTTTCGATAATTGCAATTTTTTTAATAAAACTATTGAATCTGTTCTATTTACCTGCTATAATTGATTTTACTATAAAAAAGTCGGTTCAAGGCTTGCCGGCTTTTCATATTACCGACAGGCACAACCCCTACAGTTGATAGCAGACAAGGATACGCAAAGACGCCTATCCGGGGTCAGGCCGGTGGATGTACTCAATGGCGAGGCATATAACAATCATTATGTGCCTTTTTTTGTTACCTTTTTAGTGCAGGCAGAATTCTTTACAAAAGTGAACCTTGCAAGATTTCAATACTGCACATTCATTCTATATAAAATGTATTGGTAGAGAGGTTGCTTAATGATGAAAAGAAATGGTTTGCCGGAAAAACAGGGCCTTTATGACCCAAAAAATGAGCACGATGCTTGTGGCATCGGGTTTGTAGTAAATATAAACGGTACAAGATCCCACCTGATTGTACGCCAGGCCCTAAACATACTGGTGAATCTTTCACACAGAGGCGGCAGCGGTTCAGAACCCAATACGGGAGACGGTGCCGGCATTCTGATACAAATTCCCCATACATTTTTCAGCAGGGAAATGGCCAAAAACGGCATCACTCTGCCGGCACGTGAAGAATACGGCGTCGGTATGGTATTTTTGACCAATGACGAGGCTAAGCGCAGGGCAATGGAAAATACTCTGGAGACGATCATCAGAGAAGAAGGCCAGACTGTTCTGGGCTGGAGGGATGTGCCGACAAATCCCGGCTCCCTCGGAAAAACCGCAATTGATTGCATGCCGTTCATGCGTCAGATATTTATAGGAAGAAATCCTTCACTAAAGGATATACTGGCTTTTGAAAGAAAGCTATACGTAATTCGTAAACGCGCAGAAAAAGCTGCAGCTGAGAGCAATACCAATTTTTACATTGCAAGTCTCTCGGCAAGGACAATTGTATACAAGGGTATGCTGACTGCCGAGCAGGTAGATGAATATTATACAGAGCTGGCAAATGAAGAAGTGGAAAGCTCACTGGCGCTGGTGCATTCCCGGTACAGCACCAATACCTTCCCCAGCTGGGAGCGCGCCCATCCAAACCGGTATTTGATCCACAACGGTGAAATAAACACACTGCAGGGCAATGTCAACTGGATGGCCGCCCGTGAAATAAACCTGAAATCCGAGCTGTTCGGAGAAGACCTGGCAAAGATATTCCCCATCATCCACCCGGACGGCAGCGATTCCGCCATGTTTGATAATTGCCTGGAATTTCTGACGCTTTCCGGTCGTTCACTCCCACATTCCGTCATGATGATGATTCCAGAACCCTGGTCCAACCATGAAAGCATGAATGATGAAAAAAAGGCGTTTTACGAATATCACAGCTGCCTGATGGAGCCGTGGGACGGTCCTGCTGCAATGGCTTTTACAGATGGTGCGGTAGTCGGTGCAGTTCTGGAC
>JAEZMC010000053.1 GCA_023435805.1 Bacillota bacterium
TATGACTGGATGGCGGAGCATACTGCAATGATGGACCGGATCGGTATACATTCCGATTTTTATCAAACCTATTATGACAGTAAAAGCGGTACGTTTCCATTAAGACACAAGGACGCCGAAAGGCGGATCAAGGAGTCTATCGACAGGGGAGTGTCCGCGGTGGTGTGGGCTCCGACCCGCATACTGGAATTCGGAGTCATACACGGTTATGACGATGACGACGGTGTATTCCATGTATTTGACTGCACCTGTAAAGATGTCGACCCGCTGCTATACAGCAATCTTGGCAAGTCCGACGTGCCGATTCTGGCCTATCAGATTTTCAAGGACAGGGTGGAGGTGGATCCGGAGCAGGTATACAGGGATTCACTCCGGTTTGCCGCAGGCGAATGGGAAAAGGACTTTCACATCAGTCCGGATTACGCAAGCGGTAAAAAAGCTTACGACTATTTGCTCAGATCCATCGAAGACGGCACATTTGACAGCTTTGGGCTGGCATACTGCATTTCGGTGTATAGTGACGCCAAAAGCTGCATTGCACACTATCTGGACTTTTTGTCGGCTCAATCTGCCGGCTTGAAGGTGCTGGACAAAGCCGCCCTCCTATACGGGAGCATCGCAGAGAAATACAAAACCATGCAGGAGCTTTTCCCGTTCAGCGGGGAAAACGGCTCCGGATGTACGGCCGACAGAGGCAACGCTCCTGCTTTGCTCAAGCTGGCGCAAGAATGCGCCGGACTGGAGGCACAGGCTATGTCGATCATCAAGGCCAGTCTGCAGTAGGCTCGGCCGGGCTGCAACCGGCTGCAACCGGCCGGAGCAGGCCTGAACAGGCCTGAACAGAATCTTAAAACCGGGCATTGCTTCCCAATGCCCGCTGTAGTATAATTGGAGCACAAACTTTTCAAATGACAGAGTAGGTTATTGCGCGTGAAGTGCCAGCCGGACGGGAAGTTGCCGCTGGACGAAAAATCCTTCGTGATTTGCGGTGCAATAGCCGCATTCCGCTGCCACATGAGGGCATTTCCTTCCTTCTGTGACGACGTGTCGTTATGAAGGGGCCGTCTGCATACTGGATGAGGTCTTTACAGTATGGCGGGCTTACGGAGGAAAGGAGGTGCTTTTATGAAAAAGACAAGAATTCTGGTGTTTCTCAGCTTGCTCATTGCAATGAATGTGGTGCTCGTCAACATGATCCCGGTCATACAGGTGGATATTATCAGAATAAGCTTCGGTTTTGTACCGCAGTCCTTTTCCTCCATGCTGTTCGGCCCGATAATTGGAGGTATCGGTGCGGTGGTGGCAGATGTCATCGGTATGATTATCGCTCCAAAAGGGGCATATTTCCCGGGGTTTACACTCAGCGCCCTGCTTACGGGGATCATTTATGGCGTATTCCTTTTCAGGAAGAAAAAAACGCTGCTGCGGATTACGCTCGCCGTCCTGTGCATCACCGTGTTTGTCGATCTTGCGTTGAATACCTACTGGCTGACCATTATGCTCGGAAAGGGCTTCCTGGCGATTCTGCCTGCCCGCATCATCAAAAGTGCGGTTATGCTGCCGGTGCAGGTATCCGTCATCTATCTGTTGTGGAGATATGCGGGAAACTATATAGAAAAAACCCTTCTTAAGAGGGAGGCGTAAGGAATGTTACGGCAGGGCGATCCGACTGGATGCTCTGCCGTATTTTTTGCCGCGTATCCGGCAGCCATGAACGTGTCACCCTGTGATATCGAAGCTGTAACCTTTGCCGGTGTTGTCGTCGATGTTGCCGGGGGGATCGATAAAACGCAGCTTCAGATAATCCTCCTTCAATACCGGAACAGTCGCTTCAAAGCATGTCCCGCTTTTTACCATGGGCACATCCTGCTCATTGTCCCAATTGCTGCCATAGCCGAGATGAACGGTTACTTCGGCAGCGCCGTTTTTTGACAAAATCCCGTCGTACATAATGGTGACCTTGTCGCCGACCATCGGAGCAGCCGGACTGATCGTCACGCCCTTTTGCATGAATTCCATATTCTGCAGTGCCTTTTTTTGCATTTTCAACCTTCCTTCATGAATTTGTCCTATTAAACCGGTGCTTTTTTACCTGAATCAATCAACTCAATCCGGCATATACATCTTTGTGCGATGAAATCCGCAAAAAGATGCCCGTATTATTTTTTCACGATTTACAAAAATTAATGAGGATGAATCAAATAATAAAAAGGCATTGTTTGACATTCAAAGCGTTTATAAATGAAGGGATGAAGCAAATGAAAGCTGTTATTATGGCGGGAGGCGAAGGAACCAGGCTCAGGCCGCTCACCTGCAGCAGGCCCAAACCCATGGTGCCGGTTGCCAACAGGCCTGTGATGGAGCATATCGTTGAATTGCTGAAGAAGCACAATATCAGTAATATAGCGGCAACACTGCAATATATGCCGGATCAGATCAGAAACTATTTCGGTGACGGCCTGTCCTTCGGCGTGAACATGCGGTATTACGTCGAGGAAAAACCGTTGGGTACGGCCGGAAGTGTGAAAAATGCGGAACAGTTTTTGGACGATACCTTTCTTGTAATCAGCGGAGATGCGCTGACCGACATCGACCTTGGCAAAGTGGTGACCTTTCACAAAAACAACAATGCGATGGCCACGCTGGTTTTAAAAAAAGTGGACATTCCGCTCGAATACGGAGTGGTGGTAACTGCAGAGGACGGCAGGATCACCCGATTTCTGGAAAAGCCTAGCTGGGGGGAGGTTTTCAGCGATACGGTCAATACAGGCATCTATATATTATCACCTGAAATATTTGGCTATATTAAAGAGAATGAGGTGTTTGACTTCAGCAAGGACCTGTTTCCCGTATTGCTGAAGGAGAATAAACCGCTCTATGGTTATGTAACGGAGGACTACTGGTGCGATATAGGCGACCTTGGCGCGTATGTTCAGGCCCATGCGGATGTCCTGACCGGCCGTGCCAGGATCAGCTTGCCGGGAAAGGAGTATGTGAAGGGTGTATGGGTCGGGGACGGTACAGTGATCGACAGCGGTGTCAGACTCACTGGCCCATGCATCCTCGGCTCGGGTTGCCGGATACGTGAAGGTACTGAAATCGGCAAGTTCTCCGTGATAGGCGACAATAATATTCTGGCCGGACGATGTGGAATAAAAAGGAGCATCGTATGGAAAAACTGCACCATCAATGCCGGGGTGCAGCTGCGCGGCGCCATCATATGCGATCATGTCCACCTGAAGCAGGGTGTTTGTGCATACGAACAATCCATCGTGGGCGATTATTCTCTGGTCGGTGAACGTGCCATCATCCGGCCGAATGTTAAGATATGGCCGGACAAGTTGATCGGACAGGGAGCGGAAGTGAACGCCAACCTGGTCT
>JAEZMC010000362.1 GCA_023435805.1 Bacillota bacterium
AGAACCGGAAAAGTTTTTCCTCCACCTGCTCAAACCTCAGCCTGAAAGCACCCTGTTCCGGCGTCCGGTCAAGCACTATCAACGCGGAATAAGGGGATCTGTAAAGAAAGCCTTTTCCCTGTTCATAGATATTTTCATTGAAATATTCAGGTATGACATAGGTATCCTCCAGCAGAACCAGCCTGCGCATGCGTGAAACCCTGAAGGTCCTGATTTCTGCCCGGAGCTCGCAATAACCGGCGGCGTATGCATTCCGGTCGCGGTTGAAGAGCTTGTACGGATGAAAGATTCTCTCGGTTGTCCTGGCGCTTTCGTCGGTGTAGATCATTGCTACTTTACAGCGCCGGTCGAGGGCTGTTGAAAGGAAATTGTAGCTTTCGGCCTCTTCGGGCTTCAGCTGCAAGACAGGCAGATGTATGCCCCTACCGTTATCCTCATATTCATTGGTACCGCTGCCCAGCCTTGCAAAAAGATCTGCGAGACGCTTTGCCTCAGTGCCTCCTGTCATCCTGTACCGGTTGGCCACGTAAGCAAGAAGCTGCTTATCCTGGTCGGAAATGATGGCAGCGGGAAGCAAAAAGGTCTTATCCCCGTAATAGTAGCCCCTCTTTGCCGCCGAATATTCCAGAGGGGCTCCCATGGTGTATTTCAAATACTCAACATCTCTTTGAGCCTGGCGGACAGAAATCTCAAATTTTTCAGCCAACCTTCTGCTGTCCGGAAACCTGTCTCCCCTTATTTGAGCGTCCAACCAGACAATTCTGTGCATATTGCTCATACGATTCTTATACTGCCTTATTCTTATACTCCCGCAAGGCAATGGAAAGCTGATCCGGGCAGGATGTGCCCTTGCCTTCGCAGTCAATGCCTTTCAGCTTTTCTATGACCGTATCCACCGGCAGGCCTTCCACCAGCTTGCTGATTCCTGAAAGATTGCCGTCGCAGCCCGCCTTGAACGACACCTTCCGTACAATCCCATCCTCTATGGATAGGGCGATTTCTCTCGAGCAAACGCCCTTTGTCTTATAAGTAAAGTGTTCCAACGTGTAACCCCCATGAGCTTGATGTGCTTATCATATCATATTTTTCAGCTTTTAACAGCCCCCTGCCATACCCTTAATCATATGCTTCTGCAAACCCATCATTTTCTTCAAACTGTCTGTTATACTATGTATATGGGGACGAATATGAAATTTCCATCCTATCGGAGCCTAAAGTCTCAACCAAAGTAACCGTAGTGCTTCCGCTGGACCGCTAGTCAGGCTTTGTCTCCCGCTTCAGGAGCAGCAGACCTGCCAGTGCCTCCTCCGCCGTTTCCGAACAGACCTCGTCCGAAGGTTGAAAGTTTATGCAGACCGCAGGCCTTTCCGGTCTCCCGAAAAGCATGCATAAATTATCCGGCGTCAGTTGGACACATCTGACGCCGGAGGGCTTACCCGAAGGCATTCCAGGGATAGGTGACGAGATGGAGGGCGCGATGCAGCAAGCGCCGCAGCCGGGTCTGCAGTTCATACCGCAGCCTCCCGTTCCGGCTTGTGCAAAAGCTGCCGTCTCATCAGTAAACCCCTTTACTGTTGATGTAGTTTTTATACATCATATCTTCCTTGAGGATATGGCTGGAAATCCAGTCGGAAACGAAAGATACCAGATTGAGGATGGTTTCTTTTTGCTGGTCTTCGATATTGGCGTCCTCAAATTTCCTGATTTTTCTGATGACGAAATGGTGCTCGAATTTTTGCGCTTCAAAACGCTCGTAACCGTATTTCTCCAGCATATCTTCCTCATATCTGAAATGGAACTCGGTATATTCCCTCAGCTCGTGCAGGACATCCATGATATCGTCATACCGGTCAAAACCGTCTTTGGCTCTGGCAAGATCATTGATGGCCGCCCCGATTTCAAACAGGCGTATGTGCTGTTTATCAATCTCTGCAATATTGACGCTGTATTCCTGTTTCCATTCAAAATACATTTCCTTATCCTCCTTGTTTTGAATAAATGATATTCATTCCAAAAGTCAATACATGGTCAATTATACCATGCAGTGATGCTTTAACGCTACTGTATTCCGGCATTTTGCACCGTATTCTCCTCCCCTGCCTGCAGCACAGGTTTGCCGGCCTTATGCAGAAAACGCTGCAATGCTAAGCCCGGCGTCTACTCCATACGGGCATTTCGCCCTTTCCGTGGTTATTCCAGTTGTAAGGGCTGCCTCCTCCGGTGTGGATTAATGAGAGATTGTGGGCGTATTGGTACAAAAACAGAAAAATAAAAGAGGTTGAATGCAAATGCAATCAACCTCTTTTATTGGTGCCGAAGGCCGGACTCGAACCGGCACGGTATCGCTACCGGTGGATTTTGAGTCCACTACGTCTGCCAATTTCATCACTTCGGCTTGAGAAACTCACGCAAAAAGAATTATACAACAGCCGAAGCACAATGTCAATGAATTTGAACTGGAAATATCGCGTGCAAGAACCGTAGCTGTAGTATCGTACTCAGTGCATGATATTTCGCATGCAGCAAACTTATGAAGCCGCTGTCTGAGCAGCTGTAATCGCCATCTTTACAGCCTTTTGAAGCTCCCGTCCGTCATTGCTCAACGAGTCAAAGAACTGCCCTTTTCCAATTTGCTTCAATACTTCCTTCGCCTGCCTGTATTCGCTACTGTCTAGCCGCCTGCGCAGCACGGAGCAGGTATGCAGCATGGAGATGAGCATGGCTTTCCGGGGTTCCGGCATCCTGTTCCCGCTCAGTACGATTTCCTTCAATTCCTCCACAAGCCTGGTATGCTCATGTACCTGCGTAACAATGTACCGGTTATACGGTATCAGGCCAAGGAACCGTCCCTGCTCGATCCTGACCATCCCATTGTCCTCCAGGTTCTCAAGCAGCCGCTTCCCAAACCTTTTCACCTTATACTGCATACTGCTGATCAACGAATTCAGCCTGTAATGAGATCCCTTTTTACCGATCACGTCCAGCAATTCATCGAGAAGCAAATCACCGATCGACGACGCATCCTTGATTGCAACACGCCTGTTTTCAATGCTGATCCTGCCGCGCTCGGCAAGCTCTGCCAGCGCAATTCCTGCTGCCCCGTATATCAGTATGGCTCGGGAATGAAGCAGCTTTCCTTTATTACTGTCGATGGATGCAAACATGAAGGCTTCCATGGTAGTCACTCTATTCACCTTCCCTGTCATCGCCGGATCTTGAGCCCTTTTTACGTTTATTGATGGCCTCTTGCAGAATATATTCGATCTGTCCGTTTACGGATCGGAATTCGTCTTCCGCCCAGCGGTTGATCTCTTCCCACATTTTCGGGCTCAGTCTCAGCAATATGGATTTTTTCTCTGCCATAAACACCAACTTCCTTTATTAGTTATGAAGTGTTCCCGTATTGATCACCGGCTGGGTCGAACGTTCACCGCAGAGTACGACAAGCAGGTTGCTTACCATGGCAGCTTTTCTTTCCTCGTCCAGCTCAACGATGCTGTTTTCATTCAGCATTTTCAAGGCCATTTCCACCATGCCTACCGCTCCTTCAACAATCTTCTGCCTTGCCGCGATAATGGCCGAAGCCTGCTGCCTCTGCAGCATCGCAGCCGCTATTTCGGGTGAATAGGCCAGATGGCTGAGCCTTGCTTCCTCTACAATAACACCTGCTTTGCTGAGCCTGATCTGCAATTCGCCTTTCAGCGTTTCGGATACCTCGTCGGCACTTCCTCTGAGGGACAATTGCTTCTCATCATTGGTATCGTACGGATATAGCCCGGCAAGGTGCCTGAGCGCGGATTCGCTTTGCGTCTTGACATAATCAATATAGTTTTCAACATCAAAAACCGCCTCAGCAGTATTTTGTACTCTCCAGACGATAACAGTGGCAATTTCTATAGGATTGCCCATCTCGTCATTTACCTTCAGCTTTTCCCCGTTTAGGTTCCTCTGACGCAGTGAAATCTTCTTTTTCGTATAAAATGGATTCGCCCAGTGCCAGCCGGATTTTTTAACCGTACCTTTGTATGCGCCGAAGAGAATGATGACAGCCGCTTCATTGGGCTGAAGCGTGAAGAAACCGCCCAGCATGACTGCCCAGGCAACAAATGCAACGGTTCCTCCAATGATCATCGGTACGACATTGCTAATGATGCCCAAAATAAACGCTGCAACAGATGCAACAAAAATCACAGTGGTTATGATGAACCATACCAAACCGGAGTGAACATTTTTTTCAAGCTCTTTCATGACCAGCCCTCCAAATTAAATATTATTATGATATCATTATTATATCATTTAGCTATTGACAATGCAATACTCCCAATGAAAAATATCCAAATAAAAACAACCAGAGAAAGTTTTTATCAAACACCTCTGGTTGTGTACTTTTAAGTTCATATTCTATATATGCTCAATGCTGCCGTTTATAACTGATGATTATACCATCATTTACCGGCCCCGCTTTTGAATATTTCTGTCTTCTCATCATCCGTGCCGCCCTGCAGCAGCGATGCCTTGACCATGCCGTATTTTTCAGCCTGGCTGATGATCTGCTGTTCCGTCAGATCCTTCATCGGATCTCTTCCCGCCATATAAATCATACTGGCGGTTGCGGTAAGAATGATGCCGATACCTATTCCCAGCAGGATGCTTTTTACATGGAAATTGCTCATGGACACACTCCCCGCTTCTATTTTCTCAGACCGAGAATAAGGTCAACCTCTCCCTTGCCCATACCCAGCCTCTTGGCGATTTCAAGCCCCTGCAGGCCTTCTGTAGAAAGCCGGATTACTTCCGAATATTTGTTATTGATCGGAATAACCTTGTCGCTTTTTCTTGCCGGAGGCTTTGGAGGCTGCATCTCCCGCTGGGTTCCGTTTACAGCAATGGCTGCGGGGATCTGATCTGCCAGGGCTGATTCCGACGATACAGCTGTTTGCACGGAAACGGCCGCCGGCATCACTGCTGCAGCCGGGATTGCTGTCTCAATGCTGGCCTTCAGGTCAATCTCATCCGCTCTTTTACAGATTACCTGCATTTTCCCCTTCAAGGCATCCATCTTTTCCTCTGCGGCTTTAAGGTTTTTATTCATTTCTTCATTTTTCAGGTCCATTTGATTGACAATATAATCTGAGAAGCGGTTCAGTTCATCTATCATCTGTTCCGCATCATTAATGATTTCTACCAGCTCCTGTTTTTTCTCATCATAGTTTTTCAGGAAGGTAAAAACCTTTCTTTTGTCAAGAAAAAGACAGATCAGAGAAAATAAGACCAGAAGAACTCCAAAAAAAACCATGCTTACATAAAATCCATCCATTTGATCACCTCTTACCGGCTGCCAACGTATCTATCTGCTGATACATTTTCCGACAGCCTGTATTTATCTTTTGTAGTATTCCGGTTCAGATCTTAATATCAATTGTACTTGTCTTTATTTCATCAGTCAATCTATTCCTGTTTTTTTCGTCGTCCCCACCAGCCCCGGTCTGGTCGCCCCTTTTCCTTTTCCCGCGGCCTTTGCTGTTTTCTTTTTGTTTTTCAGAAATATGCACATCCTGTGCCTGATTGCGCGAGTAAACCTGTTTCAGTGAATCCTCCGACTTGTGCTGCATGGCCGAAGCCTGCTGCTGCTGAGCCGCGAGGTTTCTCTGCGTGATATCGTTACTGATTTTTGCAGCTTCCATGGTTCTTGGAATCATCACTTGAAAATCAACCGGTTTGATCGCCATATATATCACATCCTTGTCCGACGCAGTGTCCCAGATAAGCAATGCTGCCGATCTATGGATTTATCACTTGTCAATGCTTCCTACCCTAATGTCCGCGCCGTCTCTGTAAAGAGTGCAGTACTGCAGGTTTTCCCGGACATACATCATGCAGGAGCCGATAGCAACTTTTGTACCCGGGTAGATGAAATTGTAGCACCTGACTTTTCCGTAGGACTCCTGCTGCAGCTTTGCCTCCAGCTGGACCATTTCTTCCTTGAGTTCAAAAAGACGGTTTGTGTAATACACCTTGGTCCGTACACTCTTCGCCATGATTTCCTGTTTTTCGGGAGTCAGTGCGCCTGCCATTTCAAGCTTTTTTAAAATGGTGATGGCCTGCTCCGCTTTTTTCAAATCCGCTTCCATTGTGGCAATTTCTTCCTTTGTCGCTTTAAAACGCTCTCTGATGGAAGGATCTGTACCAACTTCAATATCGGTGACCGTTGCCATATGAGAGCCGATAACCTTGGCCGTTATTTCCTTGCCCACCTTGCAGGTTCCACCCACCAGCAGCCCCTTCCTGCCGGAAAGCTCCAGCTTGTTGCCGCATTTTATGTTGCTGTGCATAATCGCTTCGGATTTGATATTGTTTCTTGCTTCCGCATTGCTGTTTTCTATATATCGCGCAATGATATCTCCACCGCTGACCAGGATACCTTTTCCCATTCCCTGCATGCCCCTCCGGAGAATGATATCACCGCCGGCCTTTATAACCGCTCCTTCAACCACACCCCAGACTTCTACATTTCCGCCTGCTTCCACTACAAAACCCGATAGTACATTTCCTCTGATGGACACATTCCCTACAAAATTGATGTTCCCTGTAGAGTTGTCCACATCGGCCTGTACTTCGTAAGTGGCAAATATATTGACCTTGCCGTCGAGATAGCTGACCTGCCCGCTGATGCCGGCGATCAGGCTTGTCCCGTCTGCAGAAACGACTACATTACGCCCCTTGGGCAGCGTGGCTGGCTTTCCATCCATAGCGGGAATATCCGTACCGTTCACCGTCCGCCCCGATTTTCCCGGTATCGGTGGAACAAGTGTACAAAGCGTCTGCCCTTCCACCACGCTCTCTATCAGGTTCAATTCCCTGAAGTCCACCCGTCCGTCATCCAGTATGGTCGGCTTCATCTCCCTTTTTATATCAAAAAAGAATTCGATCTTCCCATTCTGTCCGTTTTCAGGCGGAGAGCCTTCAGCCACACATATCATTTCATTGTATACCGGGTATTTTACAATTGTATCCAGATTTGTTTTGTTGATTCCATAGATGACGCCTTGTTTTGACAAGGCTTCGATTACTTCCTCGAGTGTCAGCATTCTGCCGTTTTCAGGCGGTGTAAAGGAGATATATCCTTTCATCCTGTCAGGAGAAAGCATCACACTGACCGTTGCATCGACTCTGACTTCTTCCTGGGCCTCCGCTATTTTGACCGGCGCCCTGTCCGCCCTTCTCACAACGATATCCACCATATCCCTGTTGAAATTTTTGACCTGCTTTCGAACCAGCCTGTCGATTACATCCTTGGTTTCCACTTTTTTGCCGCGATCGGCCGGCCCATAAACAGTCAGGAATACACCGTCGTTTTGGAATGATAATTGATAAAAACCATCATTTATATTGCTGCTGGTATCTTTCGTATCGAACAAAACAGCAACCCCCTGTATCATATGATTTTAACATCAGCATCCCGAGGATAGCAATCAGTCGTCAAGAAGTGACCTGTGCCTTGCAAGTTTACCCCGAAGCCGCATGATTGCCTTGGTGTGCAATTGTGATATTCTGGATTCAGACACCTTCATTATCGCACTTATTTCCTTCAATGTCAATTCTTCGTAGTAGTACAGTGTCAGCACCGTCTTTTCCTTTTCAGGCAGTTTTTCAATGGAATCACCCAGTATTTCGCCTAGCTCGCGCAATTCCAATTCATGCTCGGGCCGGTCTGCTTTATTTGAATTTGGCACATCGGCATCGATTTCATAATTCTGTTCGAGGAAATCTTCAAGTGAAACCATGGATGTTACGTTCACTTCATTAAGCAGCTTGTAAAAATCCTCCATGGATAAGTTGAGCTTTTCAGCGATATCCTTGTCTGAAGCGGAATGCCCGAGTTCATTTTCGACTTCCCAATAAGCCTTTTCGAGTTCCTTGTTCTTCTGCCTCAATGATCTGGGCACCCAATCCATTTCGCGGATACTGTCTATAATAGAACCTCTGATTCTCAAAGAGGCATATGTTTCGAATTTAACGCCCTTGGTCATATCAAATTTATCAATGGCATCGATCAAACCGAATACTCCAAAGCCTACAAGATCGTCATATTCAACGTTTGAACCAAAATAAATATTCAATCTGCCGGCAATGAACTTGATGAGATGGGAATATTCAAGTATCAGGGCCTCCCTGATTGATGGGTCCCTCGTCTCGTGATACTGTTTCCATAGTTCATGCTGCTTGTTGTAATTGACCTGCATCGAAATCCCCCGCAACCGTTACTGCTCTTTCACCTTTGAACTGATAGCCTTGCTCATTGCAAGCGGTTCAAAAACGTCCCCGTCGTCCTCAACCAGCAGATCCACCTTGTGGATTTGCTGCCCTTTTTCCTGCACGGACTGCTCCGTCTGCGCAGTGGCAGCTGTATTCTGTAATTCTTCAGCCGCATCCTTTTCCTTCTTTTTTTCCTGTACTTCCTTATCTATGGATAGTATGGTATTTTTAATATATATGCCTGCTATAAAGAAAACCACCATCACAACAGCCATGCGTAAGTACAACGTACTGCTGTCGGATACCGACGTATAGCTTGCCATACCTGTTATCATTGCCGCTGCACAAGCCAATAAATATGGCAATTTATGGATATGCTGCATCTTTCAAATCTCCTTTAGGCCGTGCCCTATGGTTTTAACCAACAGCTTGCCGTTCTCTGAATTGATCTCGATGGTCCTGCCGTAATTCCCACCCGTATCTTCAGCAACAATCGGTATCCTCAGCGATCCAAGCACCTCCTTGGAAGCTGCAACATTCCTGAGTCCGATACGCATCATCTCGGAGGCGTCACTAAAAGAAAACATCTGCGCGCCGCCCGCAAGTTTGGCAATCAGCTGTGTTTTAATCGCGCCCAGCCTGACCATATCCTCAACAAGCTTTACAATAGCTGTATCTGCGAATTTTGCGGTATTTGAGTTATTCCTGGCCTGCAGGCTGGATGGCAGCATAATATGTGCCAGACCGGCGATTTTCCTTCCGGGATCGTATAGGGCGATACCTACACAAGAGCCCAGACCAAGCGTTGTAATGATGCATGGGTGTCTTGCCGACTGCAAATCCGCCATGCCAACCTTAATAACATTTTCCATTTATCCAATTACTCCTAAAGCTTTCAATAAAACATCATAGGTTTCCAGATCCGGAACCAGGAAGAAATCCCCCACAACCTTTTCACTGCCTTCCGAGAATTCCGTTTCAATATACAGTACTGTATCCCCTACCTTGCCGAATTCAATCGCAGGTACGCTTAATATCGCTCCTGCCATATCAATGGCCAGGTCAGGCACGGACGGCAATATCTTCAGGTTGGTCAGCGACGATAAAGCCGACAGATAAGATCCGGCCAATATATTGCCGATTTCCTTCAGAGCCGAGATTTCCAGCTCTGAAAATTCCTCAACCGCCTCCAGCGGCCTGTTCATCAGCATGTTCACCAGTATGGCGGCCGCTTTTTGCTGAAGGATAAACATGATGTTGCCTGTCAAATCCCCGGTGACCTTCAACAATATGCCGACTACCGGCAGTTCCGCCCCGCCCAGCGTTTCACTGACTTCCTTGAATTCGAGGATTTTAGCCCGTGGCACATCCATATCGACCTTCCGGTTCAGCAGCTTCGCAAGTGCCGTAGCCGCATTTCCCGCACCTATGTTGCCAATTTCCTTCAGAACGTCCAACTGTATATTGCTCAGGTCATCAATACCCTTTACCATATCAATCTCCTTTGCTACAGAACAATCCTGATATTTACGACTCGTTTAATGAAACCAGATTTTCCAGGTTCAGCAATGTAATAATCCTTCCGTTTGCTTTACCGACCCCGGCAATATAATCAAGAGAGAGCTCTCCGGCTATATTTGTTATGCTTTCCATTGCGTCCTCGTCGAGCTCCAGCACCTCCGCTACGGAATCCACCACCATACCCACCGATATATCCTCCAGCTTGATGATGATGATTCTGGTCTCCTCGTTAAAAACGTCATCGGCAAGTCCGAATTTTAGCCGCAGGCTCATGACCGGAATGATTTCGCCTCTGAGATTGATTACGCCTTTAAGAAATAACGGTGTTTTCGGTACCCTGGCTATGTTCATTTCCTTTTCGATAATAGTTGTAATTTTATGTATATCTATACCGTATTCCTCGTTCCCCAACCTGAAAATAAGGAACTTTTTCACTTCAGACAATTGATTGTTCACCATAATACTCCCTCCTGTTTACTGGTCATTTTCGGGGCTGTTCCGGCATCAGCCGGGTGCGTGTCCCGGAGGATGCTTTCTAGTGCGCCAGCGAATTTACGTCAAGGATCAATGCGACATTTCCATCCCCGAGGATGGTGGCGCTGGTGATGACCTTGATACCTGAAAGGAATTTGCCCAGGGATTTCTGAACAATTTCCTGCTGTCCGATTATCCTGTCCACCACAAAGCCAGTAAGCCTGTCTCCTCTTTTCACTATAACCAGGGTCAGCACCTTCGGTTCCTCGCTGTTGTCCTTCGGCACTTCAAGAACCTTGTCCAGCCTGACGATGGGTACAACCGTATTCCTGTACAGCACGACCTCCTGTTTTTGTACCAGCTTGATTTCATCCGGCGCAATGTTGGTTATCTTATGTATGGAGCTGAGCTGAATGGCATACTTTTCATTCCCTACCAGGACCAGCAGCGCCTGTATAATAGCCAGTGTAAGCGGAAGCCGGATGAAGAATTTGCTTCCTTTGCCCAGTTCGGTTTCCACCTCGACAATACCGCCCAGCGATTCAATCTTGGTTTTCACCACATCAAGGCCCACGCCTCTTCCCGACAGGTCCGTAACCTTGTCCACAGTACTAAAGCTTGGCTTGAACAGAAAATCGATAATATCCTTCTTGGTAAGGTTCGCGGCCATATCTTTGTTGACCAGACCCTTATCAATAGCTTTCTTTTTGACCTTGTCCACATTGATTCCCTGACCGTCATCCTCCACCTCGATGACGACATTGTTGCCGTCCTGGTATGCCCTCAGCGCAATTCTTCCGGCCTCAGGCTTACCCAGGCTTCTTCTCTTTTCCACAGGCTCAATTCCATGGTCAACGGAATTTCTCAGCAGATGGATCAACGGATCGCCTATTTCATCAATAACCGTCCTGTCCAGCTCGGTTTCCTCGCCCGACATGATCAACTCGACATCCTTGCCGATGTCCTTTGAAATATCACGGATCATTCTAGGGAAGCGGTTAAATACGGTTTCAACCGGCACCATCCTGACCTTCATGACAGCATCATGGAGATTGGTCGTGATCCTTTCCAGGTATTCCACCGTTTCAACATAATCCTGCGTACGTTCGATGCCTTCCAATCCCTCCAGCCTGGTTTTCTGGATGATCAGCTCACTTACGAGGTTCAGCAGTACATCCAGCCTGTCTATGTCAACCCTGACGGTTTTTCCTGTCTTGGCCTTTTTCACCGACGAGTCGGCTTTGGATATTCCGGTTTCCACTTCACCATTGGCGGGAGTGTTGTCCGCGGTTTTTCCTTCTGCTACATCGACTGCTTCCGTGGCCTGTTCGGCAACGGCCTGTTCCAATACTTCTCTTTTTTCCGCTATCAGCTTGATGATGACCTCATCCACTTCGGCAATGGAGTTGAGCTCCCTTGCGAATATGGCTTCATCTTCCTTCGAAATGACAATAACCGTAAACTCAAAGTTAAACTTTTCATCCTCAATATCCTCTACTTTAGGCTCCGATTTGATGATTTCCGAATGCCTTTCGAGTGTCTTGAATATGATGAAGGCTCTTGCGGATTTTAAAACACACCCCTTATTCAGCTTGACGGTGATTTGGTAGGTATTGTTGCCGAGGTCGGCGGCCTTACCGATCACGCTCATGTCATACTGATTCAGCGCAAGACTGGGAGAACTCGCCGCCGGTACTTCCGGAGCGTCAGCTTTTCCCGCAGGGGCCGGCGTCTGTACGGCAGGTTCTGCGGAAGGCGCCGGGGCGGCAGGCATATCGTCTGGCATCTTTCCTTTCATTATATCAGACAGGCTGTTGATGATGGGAAGGTAGTCTTCCGTTCCTTCCGAACCTGTCTCAACCACCATGGTGGTGTAGCTATCCAGGGCATCAAGACATTTGAACAGCAAATCGATCAATTTCGGACCCGCCTTGATTTCATTACTCCGCAAAGCATGCAGCACATTTTCCATATCATGCGTCAATCTGGACATCCTGTTGAATCCCATTGTGCCGGACATCCCTTTCAGCGTATGCGCTACCCTGAAAATTTCATTGAGCATGGAGCTGTCTTCAGGGTTCTTTTCCATTTTCAGAAGGCACTGGTTCAGGCTCTGCAAATGTTCCCTGGTTTCTTCGATAAAAATCTCCAAGTATTGGCTCATGTCCA
>JAEZMC010000398.1 GCA_023435805.1 Bacillota bacterium
AAAGCGCACAGCAGCAGCAATCGTCCTATTCCTACATCCTGCTGGCCGCATTATCCGTTGCCTCCGCTCTGGTCATTACCAGATTCGTCGTGCGGAGGATCTCCCGTAAAATCAGAAAGCGCAAATATGCACAGCGTTATTGAGAAAAAGGCTTTATAATTGTCGTGTCAGAAATCTTTCCATCACGGGAAATCTGTTGGTGACGGATAGTATTTTCCCGCCCATCGGCAGGCTTTTGATATCCTCTGCCGTGATGCCCCTGGCCACAATCTTGAGCATTAAATACACGACGCCCCCTGCCGCAATGGCAATACCCCCACAGATCAGGCTCTGAAGGAACAGCGAAGAGATGAATAAGCCTGTCAGAAGAGCCAATACCCGATACACCAGCAGAACAACCGCGCCCATGATGATGGAAACGCTCAGCGGCCTGTTGAAAAGCTGTCTGACATTGAATCGCATACCGGTCAGCCTTTTAATCGACCTGTAATTCATGAATCCCGCAAAAATATAGCAGACTGCACTGCCAGCCAGCGCCCCTTTAATATTTACGGATTGGATGGCTATCAAATTGTAATTGATGAATAGTTTCAGCACAAGCCCTATTACTAGATGGACGGTTGGCACATATGTCTTTCCGATGCCCTGGAGAATGGCTGTCTGTATGGATACCACCGAAATGAGCACCAGTATCCAGGAGCCCATCATCAGCAAATCCCAGCCGTCGGGAGCCGTCGGGAACAGGATGTTCACAATAGGCTTGGCCAGTACCGCCATTCCAACGGCAGACGGTACTGCAATCATCAATATCGTCTTCAGGCTTTTTGAAATCCTTCTTGC
The DNA here is from genome assembly GCA_023435805.1 of Bacillota bacterium. GTDB lineage: Bacteria > Bacillota > Clostridia > Acetivibrionales > DTU013 > JAEZMC01. Next base: position 841 of record JAEZMC010000398.1, read on the forward strand.
CAGCAATACTTTGTCATTTTTTGCCGCAGCGGCCGATATGGAGGGAAGAATGGCCGTCGCCAGTGCTGTTGCCAGCGTTATGGGTATAAAAAGCACCTTCAGGTATTGCGTGGAAAATATGCCGTAAAGTGCACTCGCTTCCGTCACGCTGAAGCCTCCGGCAATCAGACGCGTTTTGGTAAACCGAAGGTCAATCAGGCTTGCGGTATAAATAGCCACGGAGCCGAGCGTAATAGGGATGGAATATTGAAATATCTTTTTCAGTATCTTTTTAGTGGTATAAGGTTTTACAGTTTGAGCAGACTGCGCAATTTCCTTTAAAATATCCGCTTTATTTTTAGTATAGGTTCTGTACAGGTACAACGCGCTTACAGCAGCGCCCAGAGAGGTTCCTACCGTTCCTCCCGCGGCGGCGAATTTGACCGCCTCCAGATGAATTTCCGTTTCCCCCGTCAGCCCCTGTGCCAAAGCGTAGCTTTGTCCATAACGGTACATGATCCAGGCAAAGAGTATGGTGAAGGTGGTATTGACCGCCTGCTCAATGATCTGTGAGATACTGGTGGGCACCATATTGGAACGACCCTGGAAATATCCCCGGAAGGTACAGGAAACCGCTGTAAAAAACATCGTCGGGGACAGTGCCAGAATCGTCATATAGGATTCGGACCAGCCGACCATGGCGGAAAGCTCCCTGGCAAAAACAGCCGTCATAATGCTTGTAAAGACTCCGATGGAGATAAGCAGGGTGCCGGAAACCTTCAGCGTTCTGTAGGATACATCATACTGCGACGAGGCAAGCTGCTCCGATATCAGCTTCGATATGGCCACCGGTATTCCCGCGTTGGTAATGACAAATACCATCAGGTAAAGCGTATACCCGGCATTGTATATACCGTTCCCCACATTCCCGAGAATCAATGTCAGAATGGGAACGTACAAAACACCGAGTAATTTGTTTATCACGCCTGCAGCGCTTAATACGGTAAAACCCCTTGCATTTGATTGTTTTTCCACGCTTTATCCCTTTTACTATTCAGGAATTCCTTGATTCCTTACTTTCTTTTATAGATTTTTCTTCTCAATTCTCTGAAGATGGTTACGCCCTTTTCCGCACAGAAATAGACAAATGGGTTGAAAACATAGTCCAGCATGCCGATAAACTCTGTAAATTTGCCCTTGAAGCCCACCTTGAACTTGTACAGGCCATGCATCGGATTGCTTTCATCGATATTGCCGGGTACCCCCCTGAAATCATACAAATCGCACCCGGCGTCTACAGCCCATTGGATCATGTTCCACTGCAGCAGGTAATTGGGCATCAGGTTGCGGTGTTCATTGATGCTGGCCCCGTAGAGATACCAGCATTTATTGCCGTAAAGTATCCCGATGGTGCCGGCGATCGGCTTACCCTCGTATTCGGCGATAAACACCTTTAAATGGTCAGGTGACAGGCAATCGAAAACCTTTTCGTAATATTCCTTTCCCCGCACCACAAAATTGTCCCGGATTCCCGTTTCCACAATCATCCTGTGAAAAACGGCCACATCCTCCCGTGTGCCGACACGAACGGTGACGCCCTTCCTTTCCGCCAGCCTGATATTGTAGCGCACCTTGTGATGAAAGTCCTGCATCAGCTCATCTTTTGTCTTGCCCCGCAGATCCAGCCTGAATACAAACCTGGGCTGGATACCCTCGTAGTTTTTCAGGCCGCGGCTTACCTTAAAGCCAAGGCTCCTGACAATTTCTTCAAAGCGCGTATCCTCTATTTCGATATCCGGGTCCACTTTTAAGACATAGCTTCTATGTTTTTTAGCCAGCTGCCTGCACTTATTCAGCAGTTCCCGGAGGGTTGCCTCATCGTGGGGATCGCAGACCGGCCCCCGGGGGGAATACATCATCGTATACGGAAGTACGGGCACCTTCCTGATCAGCAGGCTCATGGAGCCTTTTATCCTGCCGTTTTCGTCCTCTACAGTTACAACCTCGTTTTTCCAGAAGGATTTCACCCTCGCCCATTGGGGGGATTGCATGAAATGCCCTTTGGGACTTGCCTGCAAAAATTCTTCATAACGGCTTTTTATATCATTTCCCTGCTTTGCTGTTGAAGTTACCGGATCAACCAATATTTCCACCCCTTATTTTTTCATGAAAGCACGCCTGCCGGACTCCCCGGTCATACGAGCTCGTACCAGCTCTTTCCATCTGAGCATTGACCATTTTCCATCCTCTTTAAACGGATTCCGGGATATTTTCTTAGCAGGTATGCCTTTTCCGCATCTGAAAGCCTCAGCTCAGCGGCACCTGTTTCTTCATCGGAGGCTTCCGCCAACAGGTCTGCCAACCGTTCCGCGTTAACATGCATCGTCGTTAACCTCTATCTTCTGTTGATTCATGCTTAAGGTATTTTTTAAATTTAACATAATGGCTCATGTGGGACTTGCATAAAAACAGCATCCTTTTAACCTTGTTATCACCCTTCATAAACAGAGGGTTGATTACCCTTTTTTCCTTTACCAGCTGCTTCATCCTATTTAGATTGTCCGCGCCCCTTACATATTTGAAGGCCACCCTCAGCGGAATAACGGTCCAGAGATACCGTGCATCGGCTATTTCCAGCTTCTGTTCCCTGTTGTATATATAATCTTCGACTACATACCTCGCCAGGTTGTTCCCGCTTCCGGTAACATAATAATTGCTTCTCCCCTGCCTGAGATTAATCTCCAGTACCTTAAAGCGCCCATCCCTGCTGTCATACTTGACGTCAAACGTCGAATAGCCGGTGTACCCGACGCTTTCAAGAAAACGCTGCAGCATGCCGGACAGCTCTTCATTGTGCTCAGTCATCAGTACGGCGGTATTTCCCAATCCGTGGGGCGTATGCTCCTCCAGCATCACGTGGGCCAGCGACATCAGCTTGACCTTCCCGTCCCTGCCGGAATAACAGATCATGACCCGCAGATGGGAATCATCTCCCGGAATGAAGTCCTGTATGATCAGCTGGTCGTCATAGCCGGCCTCGTAAATCTGGCCGATGACTTTTTTCAATTCCTTCATATCAAATAGCTTATAAACTTTTTTCTGTGTCTCAAACTCATGCTCCCAGTATTTAATTCCATTGGACGGCTTCAGAATAACGGGAAAGCCGAAGGGCAGCGAGAAGTCCTCCTGCATGGACCGGTCATAGATGAAGGTGCCGGGATAGTCGATACGGTATCGGTCACACATGCGGTAAAACTTCAGCTTGGTCAGCAGCTCGTCCATCTGCTCTTCCCCGACATACGGCGCAATAACGTTCTCCTTTAAAAATGCCCTGTTTTTGATGATTACCTCTACATAATTGTCGCCGCAGCCTATCAGTATGATTTTTTTATCTGCATACCGCTCTGCCAGTCCGTTGATGGCTTTTAAAAAAACCTCGGGCCTGTCCACCCCGGGAACGGCACGGAATTCAACAATCCTGCTATCGCAGCTCGGCCCTGTTTCAGACTTGCCGATTACGATGGATTTCACCTTGTATTCTTCATAAAATGCTCTGGACATGCTGTAGGTGTTGATATCATTTCCCAGAATTACGGGAACAAATTCCCTTTCCATTATGTACAAATCAAACAACCTCGCTGTTCTATTACCCAAAAGGGCATATTTTGCGCATATATCACGTACATTTTAGTACAACAGCCGCCAAAGTTCAAGCTATTTTTCCCCTGGAGGAACAGCCTGCAGGCGCAGCCCGGCAAGGCTTGCAATGTCCGCATGGATAGATAAACCACAGCCTGCAATTCTGTTATTGCCATGTATAATCCAGGTAATACATTACAAAATAAATTGTTGAATTACAAGGAGTCTGTCTGCCGACACATAGGTTCACAACAACAATGACCCCGGTAAAGTAATCACTCTACCGGGGCAATGGACATCTTGTTCATTCACTCTCTATATGTTACTGTCTCGCTGTATAGGCCGTTTCATTCACTGCCGAAGCCGCTGCCGCCGCGATGACATGAGGTTCTGCTTCGGGCATCTTTTTCTCTTCCTTTACCGCCGGCTTCTCCGTTACATCCTTTATTGCAGCCTTCTTCAAACCTATGCCGTCATAAGCCTTCATATACAGGCTCTCCAGCTCGCTCACCAGCGGCAGCCTTGGATTTGCGGTTGTACACTGATCTTCGAAAGCCTTGTCCGCCAGCTCTGCGACTTTGGAGTTGAACCTCCTGGCATCTATTTTGCATTCCGCAATGGTCATCGGCATGTTCAGCTCCTTCATCAAGGACCTGACCGCCTTTATGAGGCTCTCCACACCCTCCTCCGTCGTAGAGGCCGGAAGTCCCAGCGCTTTCGCAATCTCAGCATACTTCTTGTCCGCCACGAAGGTCTCATATTTCGGAAAAGCCATAAACTTTGTGGGTGTC
>JAEZMC010000415.1 GCA_023435805.1 Bacillota bacterium
GCTTATAACCATCCAGATAATAGGGATTATTTATAAAATCAAAATGCGCCGTGCAGAAAAAATTGAAGATGAAGAGGGCATGGAAGAGGAAGGACTTAATCCTTAGAATAATCAGGTTTGCGAAAGGAAGGCATAAGAATGTTACTGGCCAAATTTGCGGGTATGCAGCTTGTATTCATGATTACGATTACGAACCGGGGCCGGGGTGAAAAAATATCGGGATTTTATACCGATGAAGGCGTTACATTCAGTCTGCTCAGCGTGGGCAGGGGGACGGTGGATTCGACACTGTTGACCTGTTTGGGCATGGGGGGCTCGCAAAAGGATATTCTGTTCAGCATTGTTCCTCATGAGCTGTCCAAGAAACTTCTGGAGAAGCTGGACAGTGAAACTCGGCTGGGCAGGCCTTACACCGGTATAGCCTTTACCGTCCCTCTGGAGTATATTGCCGGGTCGAAGGGGATGCATAAGACAGGAGGAGAGATAATGGAACAATCTTTTGAACATGATTTGATTTTTGCAGTAGTCAACCAGGGTTTTTCAGACGAAGTGATGGAAGTGGCGAAGTCTGCAAAAGCTGCCGGCGGAACAGTGATACATGCCAGGGGTATCGGATTGAAGGAAGCGGAGAAATTTTTCGGCGTTACAATCCAGCCCGAAAAAGATATTATCATGATCCTGACCCGAAGAGAGCGCAAGCAGGAAATCATGGAGGCGATTGCGAGAGATGCGGGGCTTCATACCGATGCCAGGGCTTTTGTTTTCTCCGTCCCTGTAAACGGAGTTGCCGGCCTGTCTTCCTCTCCGCGCAATACGTAACCGGATGCCTGACAGGCTGTTGGCACGGTGTCCCAGGTCTTGGCCCGTTTATTTGCTTATACAAATTGATGTTAATAAACTACATTTCCAATGCCTTTCCGGTATGATAGATTGAGTGTATCAATAGAGGTATCGTGAGGAATGGAATATTAGCCTGAATTGTGCAAAATTTCGAGTTTGGGCCACATGTCCTGTGCGCTGTGATGGAGCCCACACCGTTGCGAAGCTTTATCGGGGGCAGCAGGAGTATCTTGAGCTTATTACGATTGAAAGATGGCCTCGGTGCGTTTATAATGTATTAGTAAAGTGAATTTACTAATATGGGAGGCCAAAACAATGTTTGATGTTTCCTGTGTAGGGATACTGGTAGCAGATGCAATTGCAAGGACAGTAAATGACCTGCCTGAGAGCGGCAAGCTGAAGCTGATAGATAAAATTGAATTATTTACCGGCGGCTGTGCTACCAGTGCGTCGATTGCCATGGCCAGGCTGGGTTTGAATGTAGCAGTGATCGGTAAGATCGGGGATGACGGTTTTGGAAAATTCATGACCGCTGCCTTGAAGGCTGAAAAGGTGAATGTAGACGGACTGTGTACAGATGCCTCCGTAGGGACCTCCGCATCCGTCGTAACGGTTGATTCAAGCGGGGAAAGATCTTTTCTGCACTATCTGGGGGCGAATGCGGTGTTTGGTATCGAAGATATCGATTATAACATCATTCAAGCCTCCAAAATGGTATTTGTCGCCGGAACCATGCTTCTTCCGAAGTTTGACGGCAGTGAGTGTGCGGCTTTCCTTCAGAAGGCAAGAGAAATGGGGAAGTATACCGCACTGGATACGGCGTGGGATTCCAAAGGCCGATGGATGAAGGTTCTGGAGCCCTGCATGAAATTTATTGATCTCTTTATACCAAGCAGAGAAGAGGCGTCCATGCTCAGTGGAAAAGACGAACCGGAGGAAATGGCGGATGTCTTTTTGTCAATGGGCGTAAAGACTGTTGTGATCAAACTGGGTAAAAAGGGCTGCTTTATCAAGGATTCAGGCGGAGAAAAGCATCTTATCCCCACTTATACCCAAATAAAGGCCGTCGATACAACCGGAGCCGGAGATTCCTTTGTAGCCGGTTTCCTGACAGGGTTTACCCAGGGCTGGTCCCTGTACGAATGCGGCAAGCTTGCCAATGCCGTTGGCACGCATTGCGTAATGGCCGCCGGAGCGTCCGCCGGCATCAGGAGCCTGGAAGAGACGCTGGAGTTTATGAAAAATAATAAAATTGGAGGATAAATACATGATTACAAAGTCGCAATATGATGCAGCAAGAAACAGAGCACTGGAGTATTTTAAAAAAGCCGGAATTGTACTTACCGAAGAAGAAGCTGCAAACGTAGAGGTTGCCGATTTCGGTCTAAATGAGCTTGAACATACCGGGTTGGAGCTGGTGACTTATGTCAATACGGATAGATGCTGCGCAAAGGAACTCGTATTATTTCCCGGCCAGACCTGCCCGGAACACCGGCATCCACCCGTGGAGGGGGAAGCCGGCAAGGAAGAGACCTTCCGCTGCAGATGGGGCGAGGTATACCTTTATGTAGAAGGTGAACCGGCAAAGTTTCCCAAAGCCAAACCGCCGAAGGGCAGAGAAAAGGCTTATACGGTATGGCATGAGATCATACTCAAACCGGGGCAGCAATATACGCTGAACCCCAATACAAAACACTGGTTCCAGGGCGGGCCGGAAGGAGCCGTGGTTTCGGAGTTTTCTACTAAAAGCAGAGACGAAGCGGATATTTTTACAGACGAGGATATCCGGAGAGCGCCGCAGATAAAGGAATAGCTTGTACGGAAGTACAGCAGGCGGCATCTGAAAGGATGTTGAGGTGAAAAAATGAAGAACGAATATGTAAAGTATATTGATCATACGGCTTTACAGCCGGATATCACGGAAGCTGCAATTGAAAAGCTCTGCAGGGAAGCGGTGGAATACGGCTTTGCGTCCGTCTGCTGCAATCCGGCTTATGTGAAGTATGCAGCGAGCCTATTAAAGGGAACGCCGGTCAAGGTTTGCACCGTCATCGGATTTCCTCTGGGAGCCGCGACAACAGCGGTGAAGGCTTTTGAAACCAGAGATGCAATCAGCAACGGCGCTCAGGAAGTGGATATGGTCATCCATATCGGAGCGGTTAAAAGCGGGAAATATGACCTGGTGGAAAATGATATCCGTGCCGTCGTAGAAGCTGCACAAAATAAGGCGCCGGTCAAGGTCATTATAGAAACCTGCCTGCTGACGGATGAAGAGAAGATCAAGGTGTGCCTGATTTCTAAAAAAGCGGGCGCCGCTTTTGTTAAAACCTCGACAGGCTTCAGCCGGGCCGGTGCAACAGCCGAAGATGTCGCCCTCATGAAAAAAACCGTCGGTCCTGATATGGAGGTCAAGGCTTCGGGGGGGATTAAAACCTTTGAATCCTTCCTGCAGATGGTTGAAGCAGGCGCAACGAGGATCGGAACGAGCGCAGGTTTGAATATCGTAAACGGGCAGAAGGATTCATAGTCTCCAAAATATGTTATAATGAATAGGACAGGAGCGGCTTTCCCTTTTGGAGTGAGCCGCACTTGTTCACACTGGTGCAATGGGGGTGCAGAACGTGATCAGGGAGGAATTTCTCCGTTTTATCTACCAGGCTGCCAGCATGCAGAGATGGAACGATCATATCAGGCCTCACAAGGGTTTTACGGAGCTTGACAAGCAGGCGCACAAAATGTTTTATGCCTATGTGATCGGACGCTTCGAACAGGAGACAAAGCCGGAGCCTGACTGGATCAAGCTGATTGAAGGCGCCATGTTTGAATTCTTCCAGCGCATTCTGCTGACGGATATCAAGCCGCCCATATTCCATATGTTAATGGAAAAGCACGGGACGCAGATCAATGAACATGTCCTTGAGAAGCTGGATAAAATGGGGATGGAGGATATTCAAAAAGGCTTCGGCGAACGCATGAGGCAATACCTGTATGACCCCGAATACTCCCAGCATGAAAAACGGATTCTCAAGGCAGCGCATTATCTTGCCACGAATTGGGAATTTAAAATCGTATACAGCCTCAGCACCGGTTTTTTCGGTCTGGAGGACACCCGAAGACGTATTGACAGGCAGCTGGAAGAGTACTGGGATACAGAAGGCGTTAAAAAGCTGGTCCTCAGCAAGGATACAACAAATTTCCTGAACCTGGTGGGGCAGCTGCGGTTCCAACAGAGATGGGCTCAGACTCCCCGGGTTCCGGAAACCTCCGTTGCCGGGCATATGCTGATCGTGGCACTGCTTTCCTATTTGCTGACTCTACCGCTGGGAGCCTGTGAAAAACGCAAGTACAACAATTTCTTTGCAGGGCTGTTTCATGATATGCCGGAGGTACTTACCCGGGATATCATTTCACCTGTCAAAAACTCGGTTGGCGGGCTTGGAGAATTGATCAAGGCCATCGAAGAGCAGCAGATGGAGGAAGTACTGCTTCCACTGCTGCCGGAGAGCTGGAGAAATGAAATTCGCTATTTTACCGAAAATGAGTTTGCAAGCAAGATCATGAGGGATGGAAAAATTCAAGCGGTCAGTACCGAAGAAATTGACGAATGCTTCAATGAGGATGCCTACTCACCGATAGATGGGAAAATTGTTGAATTCTGTGACAAATTTGCCGCTTACATGGAAGCTTACCTGTCCATCAAGCACGGTATCAGCTCTCACAACCTGAAGGAAGGACACAGGCACCTTTATGAAAGCTTCAGCAAAACAAAAATCTCAGGCATGGATGTGGGAATGCTTTTCGATTACTTCAAGCTCGAATAGCGAAGCTGCCGTGCGGTGACACCCGGATGCGGAGCAAATACGCCATAGGATGGATAAGATGAATAAATACATGGGGTTTTATGAATTAAAGGCAATCAACCTTCCCACCGTACCCTGGCGGCTGTTTACCGCGGATACCGCCTTGGAAGAAGGTCTGCTCTGGACGGTACGCGTTGCGGTGGAAAGCAGCAATGACCTCAATTTACC
>JAEZMC010000423.1 GCA_023435805.1 Bacillota bacterium
GGCTCGTCCGACCCGGCCGGAGACCTTGCCGAGCTTGGGATGGACCCGTCGCTTGCCGTACTTGCCGGAACCCATTATTTTATGGATAGCTACCCAATCGATATCAGAACGGATGCGTTTAAGACAATGTTAATGGAAAAGGTGGGCTATGGGAAGGTTGCAGGCTTTTACCTGAGGCATCCGGGACGGTTGCTTCAGAAGCTGGAGTATGCGGCGGAAAACGGGTTCAAATTGAAGCAGGGCTTCGGAAATTATGAAAAGTATCCCGGGATACGATATAAACAGACGTCGAACGTTTTCAGCTTCTGGAGCAATTTCAAGCAGAACGCACTGCCCCATACGCTGTGGCTTGTTTGTTCCTTCTATTTGCTGGCTGTCACGGTGCTGGCATATGAATACAGGAGGACGGTCCATGCCGGAACCCGCTTTTTTATCGAGTTTATGGGGATTATCCTGCTGACGGGCAGCATGCAGTTCGTACTGCCTGTAATCGGGGATGGGGAGGCGGACCTCAGCAAGCACCTGTTTCTTTTTAACCTCAGCTTTGATCTGCTGTTTATGACAGGAGCAGTCTACCTGGCCCAAAAGGCTTCGGTAGCCATAAAGCATCTCAGAAACAGACGCCTTGCCGCCGGACTCCGGACGGAGTGAATGATTTACAAATTGTACAAATTAATATTGATTTTTTTATACTTCGGTAGTAGAATGTTGATGTAACGGATTACATATATAGAGATATATTAAAAGGGGAGACACTTTAATATATGACAATTTTAAGTGTAAACCGTTACATTGGAGGGTTAAAATGTCTGGATCAACCATACAGGATGTTGCAAAAGCAGCGGGGGTCTCAGTTGCCACCGTATCAAGAGTGCTGAACAACAGCAGCTCCGTAGCGGGAACTACTCGCGATGCGGTGCTGGAGGCCATTAAGAGGCTGGATTACCGTCCAAACCTTTTAGGACGCAATTTGCGGCGTACTGAAACAAGGCTCGTACTGGCGCTTCTGCCCAATATTGCAAATCCCTTTTATTCCCGTATTGTCAAAGGTATGGAGGATGTGGCCCATAAGAACGGCTATAATGTCATGCTGTGCAACACGGACTCCAATGCTGAAAGGGAACGCATTTATCTGGAACTTCTGAAAAACAGGCTTGCAGACGGGGTCATTTTTATGGCACCCGAAATAGACGGAAGCGAATTGTCCGCAATAGGCGAAAGCTATCCCATCGTGCAGTGCTGTGAATACAAGGAGGGTGCACGAATACCCCAGGTATCCATCGACAACCATGCAGCCTCGATGAAGGTTGCAAAACATCTTATTTCACTCGGACATAAAAGAATAGGGTTGATCAGCTGCCGTAACAGCTTCCTTTCAACCGCCCGCAGGGAGCAGGGCTTCCGTATGGCGCTCGAATCAGCCGGACTGGCCCTGGGGGAGCAGTTTGCTGTTTATGGGGATTACAGCTTTAAAAGCGGGCACCGTGCTGCACTCAACCTTCTATCCTTGCAGGACAGACCTACGGCCATCTTTGCCATTTCAGACATTATGGCGATAGGCGTACTGAGGGCTGCCCGGGAAAAAGGGCTCAAGGTTCCGGAAGATCTTGCAGTTGCAGGCTTTGACAATATCAGCTTCGCATCCATGTGTGAGCCGATGCTGACCACCGTTTCGCAGCCCAAATACGATCTGGGCTGTACGGCGATGGAGCTGCTGCTGCGAAAGCTGCGGGGGGAACTGAAGGAACCGGTGGATATAGTGCTCGAAAATGAACTGGTAATAAGGGAATCAACTATAAAATCATAAATGAGTCGAGGGGGTTATTACATGAACGCAGGGAAGAGAGTTCTAAAGGTAGCAATTATCGGCTGTGGCGGAATCGGCACTTCCAAGCATATGCCAAGCCTTGCAAAAATTCCGGAGGTCGAGATGACGGCTTTTTGCGACATCATTCCGGAAAGGGCACAGGAATCGGCTAAAAAATTTGGAGCCGAGGGTGCAAAGGTTTACACGGATTACAGGGAACTGCTGAAGGATGGATCGATCGATGTTGTGCATGTGTGTACGCCGAACAAATCCCATGCGGATATTTCGGTAGCTGCTCTGGAGGCCGGGAAGCATGTCATGTGCGAGAAGCCCATGGCCAAGACAACTGCGGATGCGCTCAGGATGGTGGAGGCTGCAAAACGCACTGGGAAAAAGCTGACCATAGGTTATCAGAACCGGTACAGAAGTGATTCCCAATACCTGCAGAAGCTTTGCAGCGATGGCGAGCTGGGCGAGATTTACTATGCAAAGGCTCATGCAATCAGGCGCAGAGCTGTGCCGACATGGGGCGTTTTCCTGAATGAAGAGGAGCAGGGTGGCGGGCCTTTGATCGATATTGGAACGCATGCGCTGGATTTGACGCTCTGGATGATGAACAATTATAAACCCAAAAGTGTAATGGGCAGTGTTTACAAAAAGCTCGGCAGCAAAAAAAATGCGGCTAATGCCTGGGGATCCTGGGACCCCGAGAAGTTCACGGTTGAAGATTCCGCATTCGGCTTTATCACAATGGAGAACGGTGCAACAATCGTGCTGGAATCCAGCTGGGCACTGAACAGCCGGGAGGTCGGCGAGGCAAAAACCACGCTCTGCGGCACGGAAGCCGGAGCCGATATGAAGGAAGGACTCACGATCAACGGTGAAAAATATGGAAAGCTCTATATTACCAAACCTGAACTGAACGCAGGCGGGGTGGATTTCTTCGAGGCTGAAAAGGACAGCCCGGCGGACAGGGAAGCCCGTATGTGGATCAACAGCATATTGACGGATGGAGAAGTGGTTGTTACGCCTGAACAGGCTTATGTGGTGACACAAATCCTTGAAGCCATCTATGAGTCGGCGAAAATAGGAAAACCAGTATATTTCAATAATGACGGAGGTGCTGCTAAATGAGTTTACCGGTAGCAGTGCAGTTGTATTCTATAAGGGATGAAATGAACAGGGACTTTGTCGGCACACTGGAAAAAGTTGCCGGTATCGGGTATAAAGGTGTTGAATTCGCAGGCTTCGGAGGGCTTCCGGCAAGCGAGCTGAAAAAGGTGCTTGACAGGCTGGGGCTGGCGCCTGTAGGCAGCCATACGGGGATCAATCTGTTGAAGGAAAACCTGGACGAGGTGATCGCCTACAATCTGGAAATCGGAAACCGGTACATTATATGCCCACATAATACATATGAGTCTAAAGAGGATTATGTCAAGGCTTCGCAGCTATATAACGAGATCGGCGAAAAAATTTGTGCGGGTGGTTTGGAATTCCTTTATCACAACCATGATTTTGAGTTTGTCAAATATGACGGGGAATACGGGTTCGATATCCTTTTTAAAGGAGCGGAGCCTCAGAACCTGGCAGCGGAGATAGACTCCGGCTGGGTATTCTATGCAGGGCACGACCCGGCTGCCTTTATAAAAAGCTATGCAGGAAGATGCCCCCTTGTCCATATAAAGGATTTTAAATCGAGAGAGAATCGTTCCTTCACAGAGGTCGGAAGCGGTATCGTAGATGTGAAGGCGATCGCTGCGGCAGCTGAGGAAGTGGGTGTCAGATGGCTGATTGTCGAGCAGGATGAATGCAGCATACCGTCCCTGGAGAGTGTTCAAATCAGCTTCAACAACCTGAAAAAGATGGGATTGGCTTAGCCGGAACGCAAGTTTGAAATTGTATTCAACGGCGCCGGCTTACCTGTAATATTATTCTGCAGATTATATATGGAGGGATTTGTATGTTTCTTGGATTTTTAACAGTGTGCCTGGGGAAAATGCCATTGCGGGAAAAGGCGGAATGGGCGGCGAAAAACGGTTTTAAAGCATTGGAAGTTGCATGCTGGCCGTATAGAAACGACAGGGATTATTCATCCTGCGATATTGATGTTGCCGCGCTTACACAGAAGGAAGCAGACGAAATAAAGGGATATGTTGATGACCTGGGGCTGACCATTACGTCACTGGCCTATTATGATAACAATCTCCACCATGACCCGAAGAAAAGGGCCTTTGTAAACGGGCATGTGAAGAAATGCATCGATGCCGCGGTTATGCTCGGTGTGCCCGCAGTTGGCACCTTTATAGGCCGGAACAAGGATAAAAGCATAAAAGATAATTTTGACGAGTTTGAAAAAGTGTTTGGCGAGTTGGTTTCCTATGCAGAAAGCAGGGGAGTTAAAATCATGATCGAAAATTGCCCGATGGAAGGCTGGCAGGTACCGGGGCTTCCCGGAACCATATCCTTTACACCGGAGCTGTGGCGTGAAATGTTTAAAAGGATTCCCAGCAGGAATTTCGGGC
>JAEZMC010000431.1 GCA_023435805.1 Bacillota bacterium
TTCTTGTCCTGTTGTAGCGGCCGTTTTCACTGACGATTTCACGGGAAATGCTCATTACGACATCGGGCCTTAAAACGTATGCCTGCGGGTCAAATCTGCTGTCCGAATCAGTGAGCATATCCCTCATCAGCAGTGTTTGCTCCATGCCTCTGTCAGTGGCCTGATTCATTAGCCTGCAGTCATAAATCAACTGTTCCATGGACACAGTGGGTGCCATTCCACCAAGCAGCTTGATATTTTGAACGGATTCATTGCTCCAAAGGTCGGCCACTGCAGCTGCGATATTGCCGAGTGGGCTCAAATGCGCACAGGCGCTGGATTTGCCTTCCATCGAAATCGGAGTCCCGGTGATCGCCTTTACATAAGTCCCCTCATAGCCGCAGTCCTTGTGAGGTCCCATCGCGCCTTCTTCCAGCGCAACAAGGCTTCTCACCGCGGACATGACCCTTACGACTGCCGAGAATACCTTTGGCACATAGCCCCTGTCCGCCAGCACCATAGCCGTATTGGCAAATCCGCAGGCCGTATCGCCGGAGGCAATGCTGCCGGTCCTCTCCGCTATATCCACGATGGAGCCCCACAGCTTCGACATGTCCCGCGCCCCCAGAATACCGAGTGCAAACAAGGATTTTTTAATTTCACAGAACATAACGGCATCATCATGTACGTCTTTGCCGCCTATGGACTCAATCGCCAGAAAATCCGCCCCAACCTTTGCACATCCTTCAAAGGTATTGAGCACCGCCTCCCAGTGCCTGCCCCTCCACATATGGACGGACTCCCTGTCCTCCCTGATGTCGACGGGGGTAATCCGAAGGGCACTTTTCAGACCGTGCTTTGCTTCATATTCATACATGACCTCGCGTACCGTTTTTGTGATTTCTATCCCCCACTCCGGATTGTATGTAGCAGGAGGAAGCAGCTCTATTTCAACGACAAAGCCTTGCGAATACAATTCCTTTGCCCTCTTGCAGGCGTCCTCCATAATGCTTTTGTATTGTCTGAGCACCTCGGGCATCGTTTCATTTGTTATCAGCATCTGAGGCAGTGTAAAATTAAGCTCCGGCAAAATATGACCACCGCCGATGACAAGACCGTTCTTGCAGGTGATAGGGTATTTTGCAGAACCGTAGATAAATTCGTCTAGACTTCCGTAAGCTAAATCATTGTATATTCTCTTTGGCATATTTTTCTCCTCCGTCTTCTTTTTCATTTCGTTGAGGCAGTGCAGCAGGCTGCTCTGTCTTCATATTTTCATTTTATACATTTGTGCAGATTTGTTTTGTAAATGTTAGATTTTTCTTGTACATTTTTGTGTACATTAGTTATTGTATAGATTTTGTCGGATTTATCACAAAAAAATACTATTTGCGGATTGAACCTCCGCAAATAGCCACAATACTCTGTCAGCGCCTACCTATGTGGCGGCTTTTACCTTTATAGCCGGTCAAAACCGGTGTTTCCCCTAAATCATCCCTTTGTAGATACCCGGCTCTGAGCCTTCTATGCGGATAGCACCGACCGTCTTTGCATAATAGGCTTCGGGGCCTGCTCCGCCTATGATTGCGTAGCCATACCCTTCTGCATGCATCGCATTCATGCATGCCAGCATCAGGCTTTTTCCGATCCCCAGGCCTCTCTGGCTTTCATCCACTGCCGTAGGTCCGAAAAAACCCTTGAGCGTTGTGTTATAACACGCAAAACCCAATATTTCCTTGTCCTTGAATGCTGCAAAACAGGTTATGGGCTGCTGTGAAAACGCCACGTCGCATTCGCTGGCCCAATAGCTTCCGAAATTCTGCCTGACCCAGTCAACAACTGCGATTTTTTCCGGCGCAAGCGGGCGGCGGACGGTAACCCCCTTTTTGACAAGCTCCTCATCGCAAATGCCCTTTCCGGCGATATCATACAATTTAACCAGCATGTCGGCCATCATTTACAACTCCTCTTGGTTAAGTCTACATAAAATACTTCATTTTCATCCAGCAAATATATTCTCATCCATTTTACGGTTAAATTCGCCAAACTCGATTAATTTCCCTCTATTATGCCATTTTTTTCTTTCCTCCTCATTCGGACACTCTTTTCCAGTATAAAACTACGGTTTCCGCATACAGCATCCGCAAGTTTATCAATATCCTCCGATTGCATAACTCGTTATTTTCCTTGCTTTTTTAAATATTTCATGGTAGAATATCTGATGTCAATAAAGCCAAATAACATCGCAGGAGGTGAAAGGTTTGCCAAACATCAAATCAGCTATAAAAAGAGTGGAAGTTACAAAGACAAAGACATTGAAGAACACCGTCAGGAAGTCCGCTCTCAAAACTGCAATGAAGAAATGCAGCGAAGCGATAGCAGCAAAAGACGAATCGGCTTCAGCCGTATTAAGTTCAACCGCAAAAACCATTGACAAAGCAGCTGCTAAAAACATACTTCATAAAAACACCGCTGCGAGAAGAAAATCCAAACTGGCCAAGGCTCTCAACGCCGCCAAATAAGATTTTTCAGACATAAAACATAATAAAGTCTACAACTTAAACAAAAAAAGCTTCGAGCATCGTATGAACTGAACCAGTTCAATAGTGACCGGGCTTTTTGTTTTATGTCCATTTATTGATATTTAAAAAAGAGCTTGAAAGCATTTTATGAAGACAGGCCGGCAATCATCAGTTCAACAGCCGCACGATCCTCCAGCCTGCCTGTTTTTATCGCAATATCCAGCTCGAGTCCTGTCGATACCGCCTTTTCCAGCTTTTCCAGTGAAAAGCTCTGAGCCTGCCTGAGAATTTTCCCGGAAATATAGGGGGACAGCTTGAGGCGCGACGTGATTTCAGCCTGTGTCGCACCCTCCCGGAGCAGAAGCTTCACCTGCAGAAGCTGCCTGAACTGCCTTGCGATCATGTACATGACTTTCGGCATCGGCTCCTTCAGCACCACCATGTCATTGAGCAGCACCAATGCTTTCCCGGTTTGCTTCGCAGCGATGGCATCCGTCAGGTCAAATACTCTGCTTTTTACGGATTTCGTACATACCTTTTTAATGTCAGCAGCTGTGATCTTTTTCCTGTCGCCTGCATAAGCGCACAGCTTTGCTATTTCGTTGGATATATCATCCATGCCCTGCTCGCAGTATTCAACCAGCTGTGCCGCCGTACCCGCGTCGATATCGCGTCCTTCGGCCTTCAGCCTTTTTACGACCCAACCTGTCAGCTCCTCGGGTTTTCTGTAATCAAATTCTACTATAAGTCCGAATTTTTTAATCAGCTCCACATATCTGATCCTTTTATCAATTTCGTTTTCCAAAAATATCAGACAGGAATAAGACGGCACGTTCTGCAGGAAGTCTGCCAGGTCGTCCCCTGTTTTCCCCTTCTTACCGGCGTCCTCCCCTTTTTTTCTCCCTTTGAATAACCCGGAGTTTTTTACGACAACCAGTTTTCTATCGGAAAATACCGGCGCGGTTTCACAATGGTCAATAATGACCGAAGGCGCGACCTTGCCCTCCAGCACCACCTTGTTCATCAGCTTGAACTCTTCCGCCAGCAGGTTCTTCTCGATGTATTCGGTATAGTTCCGTTTCAGATATTCTTCGGCGCCATAAAAGAGGTACAGGCTGCCCAATTCTTTATTTTTAATGGCCTTCTTAAGCAATGCCTCGCTCATAGATATTCCGTTCCCTTATTTCCTTTCCCTGACAGTACGTTTGATTTTTATGGTTTTCCCATCGCTGTTCAATATCACCGCTCCGCATAAATCCGTCCGGTAGCACCGGATCCCGTTCTTCTCCAGCAGCTCCAGCGTTGACGGCGATGGGTGACCGAAGTTGTTCTTTCCGACGCTGATCATTGCCGCCTGAGGATGCACTTTTTCCAAAAATGCTTTCCCGGTGGAGGACAGCGATCCATGGTGGGCAATTTTGACCACATCCGCAGACAGATCGGCGGCTTCCTCCACCAGCCTGTCTTCCGCCTCCCTTTCCGCATCGCCTGTAAAAAGGATCTCCGTCTGCCCATAGACTAATTTTAACACCAAAGAGGTATTATTTAAAGAGGCTTCATCGGACATACAATTGGGCTCCGGGTTCAGCACCTGCATCGTCGTCCTGTCATCCAGCCGGAGAACCTCGCCTTTTGCGCACCGGATCACCTTTATTTTCCTGCCGTCCGCCGCCTTCAGCAGCCTTTCGAAGCCGCTGTCGTCGCTGACGGAAGGAAGTATCAGGCTGCCTGCCCCCATTTGCTTCAACACATCCTCCAGTCCCTGGATATGGTCGGAATGCGCATGGGTGCCGATGACCGCGTCGAGCCTGATGACTCCGCTGTCCAGCAAAAACGGCAGAACGACGGATTCACCGGTTTTCGAGGTACGTTCCGGGTTCGAGCTTCCGCCCCCGTCGATCAGCACCGTTTTTCCGGTATACGTTCTGATAAAGATGGAATCTCCCTGCCCCACATCCAGAAAAACAACCTCCAAACGTCCCGGCTGCAGGCTGCCCACCAGCATAAACACGGCTGCAAGGCAAAAAGCTGCCGCCGCATGCCGTGGTTTCAATGCAATCTTCTTCATAGGCCTGTACCAGAGCAGGAACCATACAGCGGCATAGTAGACCGCCGCCAGTATAAGCGGTGGCGTAACGGTTTTCACCGTTGCGAACGGTATGCTGGAAGACCATTTGGTTATATAGAGCACAGCACTGAGGAAAACACCGTTCAAATAGCCGATCAACTGTGAAGCTGCAAGACTGAACTGCCCCAGTACCGCCATAAGGG
>JAEZMC010000042.1 GCA_023435805.1 Bacillota bacterium
GACCATTTTATAGTCATCCATGACGTAACCGCCGCCAATATCTGTCACCATTTCTTCAACGATGGCAAAGCCCATTTTTTTGTATATTTCAATGGAGCTGTTATTATATTTGTTCACAGTAAGCCAAATACTGCCGAGGCCATGTTCTCCTGCGAGCGCTATCAGCTTGTTCAGCATCAGCCGTGATATCCCTGAGCCACGGTAGTTTTTTTCAACATACAGCTTGCTCAGGAATACGCAGTCTGAGTCCTGTTCCAGCCTGGCCGCACAGTAACCGGCCGGCTTGCCGTCCGCGTATGCCATGTAGTACCGATATCCTGCAGTGCGAATATCGCTGACGATCTTCTGTGTACTCTGAAACCTTTCAAGCATGTATTCAACCTGCGGCCGGCCAATAATTGGCGTGTAATGCTCCAGCCATATTTGTTCCGCAAGTTCCGCCAATTCAGCTGCCCTCAGTTCATCCCCGGCCTTCAGTTCCACTAATTCTACCTGCAACGCCATCACTCCTTTGGTACGTTTACTATTTTACCCTGTCCAATGCTTTCAGGATGCCGTAAAGTATCGCTTGCGGCCTGGGAGGACAGCCTGGTATATATACATCAACAGACACCAGACAATCAATCCCCTTATTTACCGCGTAATTTTCACTAAAAATGCCGCCGCTGCAGGCACAGGCTCCAACTGCAACAACCAGCTTCGGGTCCGGTGTGGCATGATAGGTTTTTAAAAGTGCCTGTTCCA
The DNA here is from genome assembly GCA_023435805.1 of Bacillota bacterium. GTDB lineage: Bacteria > Bacillota > Clostridia > Acetivibrionales > DTU013 > JAEZMC01. The sequence continues at coordinate 745 of JAEZMC010000042.1, forward strand.
TATTCCTCGAGGCCGTACCGGTAACCAGCAGCATATCGGCATGCCTTGGAGAGGCTACGAAATGGATGCCCAGCCTTTCAATATCATTGAAAGGGTTGTTCAGCGCATTGATTTCATAATCGCATCCATTGCAGGAGCCGGCATCCACCTCCCGGATTTGAAGACTTCTGCCGAAAATTTTCTTTATTTTGTGGGATAGCTCTGCATGAAGCTCTTCGTCCGATATATCGGGCAAATGTCCGTCCCGTATCGTGAGTGCAGCGCTTCTCAGCGTTTTTTTATCCTTCTGTGCAAGCTCATACCGGTTTGTCATTTTAATCGCGTCTTCAGGGCAAATCTCCTCGCACAGCGTGCAAACCACGCACTTGCCGAAGTCAATATCAATACCCCTTGAGCCCGGGATGGCCTCTATTGCATTTGATGGACAACGCCGCACACACTCTCCGCAACCAGTACAACGGCCGGCAGTTACCTCCGGGCACCCGATAAAAAGGCTCGCATCCGGTTTTTTCACAGGATATTCCTGTGTCACGCGTTGATGTTCTATTATTTTCCCGAGTGTTCTAAACATATAAACCAAATCCCCTTTTACAAATCATTTCCGGCATAGGATAGATTAAAGCTTTTATTAATTAGCGGGAAATCCGGCACGATATTTCCGTTCACCGCATGGCATACAGCCGGCCAATTGCAGAAGGAAGGGGTTCTGATTTTGTACCTGTATACCGTGTTGTTCTCCCCCGACATCACCCAGTGGATATTCTCGCCCCTCGGCGCTTCCGTTATGCCAAATGCGTACTTATACGGCGCTATATCCGGCATTTTTTCCAGCACCTTGCCGGCCGGCATGGCATGGATGGCCTTTATGATCAGACCGATTGACTCATAGCATTCTTCTAATTTAACATTCATTCTGCAATTGACATCGCCGTTATTGTGCTCGGGTACCTGAAAGTCCAATGCGCCGTATGCCTCATACGGGAAGACTTTTCTAACATCATGCCGAATGCCGGCTGCCCGTCCGCCGGGACCGACGGCATTTAAATCCCTGGCTGTATCCAATCTCAGAACGCCTGTATTTTCAACCCTGTCAATAAACATGCTGTTTGATTTGATAATCTGTTCCGTATCGGTCAGCTCTTTCCGTATTTTTTCCAGCAACTCAAGCGTTCTGGATTCACTGCCCTGAACAAAATCCTTCCGCACGCCTCCTAATTTGTTAACGCTTCGCAGGAACCTCATGCCGCAAAGCTCATCCGCAATAAGATAGCTCCAGCCCCGCAGCATCCTGAATTGAAAAGCCGCAAAACCATAGGCCACATCAAGGCATATCCCCGCAAGGTCACCCAGATGGCTTGTCAGGCGCTCCAATTCTGCGAAAATGACCCTGGTAAACCTGGCACGGACGGGGACCTCTACTCCCGCGAGCTTTTCTACAGCCTGGCAATAGGCAAGGGAATTGGCAAATGTCTCATCCCCGGAAATCCTTTCCGAAACATAAAGGCACTTTTCAAGGCTTTGGCCTTCGCACATTTTCTCAATTCCTTTATGGACATAATACAACTGCGCTTCCAGGTTGATAATCGGTTCTCCCGCAACGCTGAACCTGAAATGCCCCGGCTCAATAATTCCGGCATGCACCGGCCCCACCGGGATTTCAAAAACTCCTTCACCGGTGACTTGTTTAAATGGTGTATCAACCTTTGCTCTTTCAGGTTTGAAAGTGCTTTCAAAGTCCTTCCGCAGCGGGAATTGTCCCTCGGGCCAGTTGCTGTGGAACACGAGGCGCCTCGGGTCAGGATGGTCCAGAGGAATAAGGCCGAACATGTCTTTCATTTCTCTTTCATAAAGCGCCGCCGCATGTATTGTAGAGCTTATGGATCTGAAACGCATATCCTCCCGGGTGTGCTTCGTTTTAAGGATCAGAAGCCGTCCGCCGCCCCTGTCCGCGAAGGTGTAATAAATGGCGAAACAGGAATTCAGCGGGGTTTCATCGGAAGCAAACAACGATACCAGCCGGCACTCCAGTTTATCCTGGACATGAGTGCAAATGTCCAGGATGTTAAGAGGATTGACCTCTATGTACTCCTCATTTTCATTGGCTCGCAAACTGGAATAGATATCGTCAGGAAATATTTCCTCAAGCATCTCTTTGAAATTCGCCATACTATTTCAACCTCCCGTGATAATTTGCTGGGCGTCCAGCAAAAGCTCCTTCAATGCTGCCGGCATATATACTCCAAGCAGCAGACTCACCGCCAGCAGCACGACAATAACCGCCACCCCTGCTGCATTCGTCTCCCTGTATTTGAGGGGACGGTTCTCCATTTTCTCTTTATTCTGTTCACCTTCATTCGCATCCTCCCGCTGAATACTTAATGGAAGCTCTGGTTGCGATTTTTGTGAAGCGTCCCCATTGTCTTCTTCCCCGATGTCTCTGCCGTAAAAGATCTTGAAAAGCGTCAGGGCAATGCCAGTAAAGACCAGGGCCAGCAAGAGGACGAAAACAATTCCGGAGAAGTAGCCGCCATGTTCAAAAACAGCGGCAATAATATTGAATTCACTTGCAAATATGCTAAAGGGCGGTGTTCCCGCTATGGCAAACAAGCCCAGGAAAAAGACCGTTCCGGTTACCGGTAATGTTTTCAGCAGACCCCGTATTTTGGATATTTCCCGTGTTCCATACCGCTGCAGTATATTGCCGGAGGACAGGAAAAGCATTGATTTAGTAAAGGAATGGTTGATCATATGATACAACGCTCCGAAAACAGAAGCAGGTGTAAAGATTCCGACGGCAAATGCAATGATACCCATATGCTCAATGCTGGAATACGCCAGCAGCCGTTTGTAATCCTTCTGTGTCAGGATAAAAACCGCTGCAGCGGCAATGGATAAAAGCCCTGCCGCCATCAGAACCCTTCCGGTGAACAGGCTGCTTCCAAGATTCTTGTTGACAATGGAAACAGTGCGGATGATCGCATACATGGCACTGTTCAACAAAACCCCCGACAGGAGCGCACTGATCGGTGAAGGCGCCTGGCTGTGGGCATCAGGCAGCCATGTGTGCATGGGAGCAAGTCCTGCCTTCGTTCCATAGCCTACAAACATGAATATAAAGGCCAGCCTGAGAACCGGACTCTTCAAGGCCTCCGCACTGCCATACAATGCAGTCCAGTCCAGCAGCTGCGACCCTTTGAAAAGCCCTGTTGAGGATAGGTGCAGAAATATGATCCCGAGCATGGCTATGGCAATACCGACTGAACAGATAATGACATATTTCCAGGTAGCCTCGATGGCACGCTTATCATTGTAAAAGCCGACAAGAAAAGCAGAGGCAAGTGTTGTTGCTTCAATTGCGATCCACATGATGCCCATATTTTTCACGCTCAACGCAAAAACCATGGTGAACATGAAGGTATACATCAGCATATAGTACAGTCTTATTTTTCCCGCTTCGATTTTGCCGCAGTGAAGCTCCTCCTCCAGATAACCGATGGAAAAGACTGCCGCCATCAGACCGATGACCAGTACAATATCAATAACAATGGCGCTAAGGGAATCGATGTAGAAGATTCCTCCCAGTACTCCATATTCTGCATGTCCGTTATAAATGACATTTCTCGTCTCAAAGCCGGCCACAACCAACAAAGCAACTGAAACAGCCACACTTAAAGCATGCATTGCCTTCCTTTCCTTGAGCAACGCAAAAGCCGGCACCGTAACAACCAGTAAAACCCAAAGCAGCAACCCCATCTTACTAACCCCGCAAATTCTTCAATTTGTTGATATCAATCGAATCAAACTTATCGTTGATTTTAAACACAATGATACCCATAATCAAAACCGCTGTAATAATATCTATAAAAATGCCCATATCCACTATGAACGGCATTCCGTTTGTAGAAAACAGGGCAGTGACAAAAATCCCGTTTTCGATTACCAGAAAGCCCACTATTTGGCCAATTGCCTTTTTTCTGCAAATCATAAAGAACAAACCGATCAAAACCAGTGAAACCGAGTTCACCACTTCCGCATTGATTTCTCCTTCGCTGATTCCCGCCACCCTTGACACCGAAAAATAGGAAAACACGACAAGTCCGCAGCAAACCAGTATCAGAAGCGGGATATTGAAGAAAAAATCCTTCTCTACTTTGTACTCAACACTTGCAAAGGTTTTATGAAGCAAATTGGGTATATAAATGACCTTCAACGCAATAATGATGACGCTTACCACCAACACGTCCCAGCTGCCCTCACTGATAACGCTTTTAAAACCCATAATTCCAGCTGTCAGTGCAATCAATGCAGACTGAAGACGGAAGGTTCTAATATAAGATTTAATTCTCTTGTTGGCCATCAGCACGAAGGATGTGAGTAAAATCAGCATGGATAAAACCTGATTATAATTTTCCATAGCTACCTCCCGAGTACGAAATATTGTAAAAAGCCAATAAAAGACAATATAAACGACAACGCCGCCAGATTCGGAACACTGAAGAATCTGAATTTTACCGTACTGACCTCAATGAGGGCTATTAAGCCGGCAGTAAAAACAACTTTTACAAAGAAAACCAGCAATGATACCAGCACTGCGGCAATACCCGCCAGACCGACAAGCTGATCGTGCGGCAGGCAGATATTTACAAGCAGTGTGATGAAAACCAGCTGCTTGATCGACGCGCCCCATTCCATCAGTGCAAGATGCCTGCCGGAATATTCAAGTATCATAGCCTCATGTACCATAGTCAGCTCAAGGTGGGTTGCCGGATCATCCACCGGTATCCTTGAGGTTTCAGCTATAATAATAATGACAATGGCTAGAAACACCATGATGAAAACCGGCTCGGCCAGCGGCAGACCCATTTCTTTCGTAACCCGCATGATTCCCGGAACGGATGTAGTCCCGGCAACCAGACCGGCTGTAAATACGGACACAAGAATAGAGGGTTCCATCAGTGATGAAATCATGGCTTCCCTGCTGCTTCCCATCCCTCCGAAGGTGCTGCCAGTGTCCAGGCCTGCCAGCGTCATGAAAAACCTCCCCAGCGCCAGCAGGTATACCAGCAGGATAATATCGCCCGGGAAACCTTCCGGCGTCAGCATGGTGGTAGCGGGTACCAGCAGCGCTGCAACCGCCGAGGTGGAAAATACAACATACGGCGCCGCTTTAAATATCCAGGAGGAGGTCTCCGACACGACTGTATTCTTCTTTATCAGTTTGAAAAGATCAAAATACATCTGAAGCACCGGAGCCCCTTTTCTTTTTTGGGTAAGGGCTTTCACCTTCTTAATCACACCATTGACAAAAGGCGCCATTAAAATGATCAGAACCAGCTGTATGGCAATGTACGAAATACTACCCATCTTTTGTTCTCCCTCAGGCTATTCTGTTGTACAGCATCAACGCCAGAACAGCAATAAATATATATATCAGGTACATATGCACACTTCCCGTTTGTACCGTAAACTTTATCTTCTTTGAAAGATTTTTGGCAAAAAGATATACCGGGGCATAAATATACTTTTCGAATATGGATTCTGTCGCAGCCGTATATTCCATATTTTCGGGATGATAGGGATGGGTTCCGACCACCTTTAACTCCCTGGAGGGCCTGAAAAGCATTCTAAATACGATTTCAACCGGCTTTGAAAAACCGATGGCACTGTACTGCATCCGGGAATTGAGTCCTTCAAATCCGCAGTCCCAGGTGCCGAATTTTCTCTCCGCATAACGACCGCCCAAAAGCCGCAGCAGGAGAAGGACTACCAATATGATTATCCCAATCGCAGCAAATATCATAAACGGCGAAACGGAGTTACCCGATGCCCGGGCAGGTAAATCCGCCATAAGGAAAGGCCCATTCAGCCTGGCGAGGACGGATTGTCCCGACAGTTCTTTTACCAGGCCATCCGTCAGTTTCAGAAACAGCATCGGGAATAATCCAAGTACAAGGCACGGCACGACCAGCAACCCCATTCCAATATTCATCGTGGCTGGCACCTCTTTTGCACGGTTCGCCTGTTCCGTTCTGCCAAGCCCCAGAAACGAAATGCCGATTAGTTTGACAAAGCATGCGGCAGCCAGGGCGCCGGCAATAGCAAGCGCGGCAACGGAAAGTATGGCAGTAATATTCATCGCGGCTTCTCCGGGTGCAATAGACGCAAAAAGCGATTGCAGCGTAAGCCACTCGCTTGCAAAGCCGTTGAATGGAACAATTGCCGAAATAGACAGGGCACCGCCCAGCATAAACACTGTCGTAACCGGCATTCTTTTGACAAGGCCGCCCAACTGCTCCATGTTGACGGTATGGGCTGCATACTGGACGGAGCCTGCTCCCAGGAACAGCCCTCCCTTGAACAAAGTGTGGTTGAAGGTGTGAAACAGCGAGGCGGCCAGGGCCAGTGCACCAACGACATGGTTATCTCTTGATATAGCAATGAAGGCGATACCCAGCCCCATAAAAATAATTCCCATATTTTCGATGCTGCTGTAAGCCAGCAGCTTTTTAATGTTGTTTTCTACGCAGGCATAAGCAACTCCCAGTACGGCCGAAATCATGCCCACAACCAAAATGGTGACTCCCCACCAGGTATTTTCCACGCCAAGGTACACAAGTACAAACCTGAGCAGCCCGTATATGGCAGTTTTAATCATGATGCCTGACATCAGAGCGGAGATGTTTCCCGGCGCGGCCGGATGTGCATAGGGCAGCCAGATATGTACCGGTATTACGCCTGCCTTGACACCAAAACCGACAAGCAGCAGGATGAAAATCAAATTCCCGGCTGAGGGCGGTATCGCAGTCGAAGCGCCATACAGACTAAAGGAACCGGTATAGCTGTATATGAGCATGAATGCAATCATTAAAAAGGCGGTGCCGATATGGGTCATAATGATGTACAGCGTGCCGGCCCTTTGCTTTTCAACCTGTTCGGATTCGAACACCACCAGATAATAAGACAGCACGGCCATCGCCTCCCATGCAATGAAGAAAAATACTGCATTGCCCGCTGTCGTAACCAAAAGCATGGATAAAACGAATGATGAATACAGAAAGTTAAAAAGCCCTACATTTCTCTTTCCATAGTAATGCGAGACGTAACCCAGGGAATAAATTGAAACGCACAGCACCAGTATGCACAGGCCAAACACAAAGAATGCCGACAGTCTGTCAAGAGTCATTTCAAAGGACAGGATCGGTATGGCCGGTTCAAAGGCAAACACTGCCGTCCTTTCTCCACTCCCCGACAGCTGCAGGACAGAAGCGGTCAGGCCTGAAACCGAAGCGGCCATGCAAATGAAGTGGGTGACGAGATTGCACATTTTATGCCGTTTAAAAAGGAATAACGCTGCGATCGCAGCCAACAAAAATAGCAAAACAGAACCTTTTAAAAGAGTTCCCGCATTCAAATCGACCATTAAAATAACTTCCCCCCAAAGCCCCAAAGCCCTGCGTAATAATTGGTTGATATGCTGTAAAATAAGCATTATAACTATATGGAAATATCCACTCATGTATCGTAGCACTTCCGATATTATACGTCAATATGGAGGAGAAAACTGAAACACGGCTTACGGAACGGGCCGTAAGATATATTATTAAAAAGCACATGGATATTTCGGGCTTGAACGGTCTCACCACAAATTCTCTACGCGGGCGCTCAGAACGCAGTCGAGAAAACGGCATTCACGGGCAGCACGTACGGTGCACGTACCGGTTTATTCCCGGATCAGTTGTACAATCTGAGTTACGGCATTTTTATTTGTCCAGTCAACTGGCTTTCCATAGCTTGCGAGCATCCCTTTATCATCTCCGGAC
>JAEZMC010000051.1 GCA_023435805.1 Bacillota bacterium
GTCCCTGTATTGTGCGACAAAGGGAGCGGTAATAGCACTTTCACGGGCTATGGCAATGGATTATTCTGTAAAGGGAGTCCGGGTCAACGTTGTTTCACCTTCTGCTGTAAAAACTCCCATGTTTTTAGACGGGTGCACAGACGCGGTTCTGGAAAGCTTCAGAAGGAATATGCCCGACAGAAGACTATGCGAGCCTGAATGGTGTGCAAATGTTATCACATACCTGGCATCGGACAATGCAGAACACCTTTGCGGAGTCAACATACCGGTGGACGGCGGTTTGACAGCCTGGAACGGACAGCCCAACCAGGAGAAATAAAGATAAAAAACTGAAAACAAATATAGCAAACAAAAAACAAAAATCCTGCATTTACACACCTGTAGTATTTAAATTATGCTATAGACATAATCCCAAAAATAAAATCTAAAAATGGAGGAAGCGGTAATGAAAAAATTAAGTCTAGCTTTGTGCCTGGTATTAGTTCTATCTGTTTTGGCAGCATGCTCACCAAGTGCAAACAACGAACAATCCAGCACTACCCCGGCTAACCAAACGACCATTGCAGGGGAAACAACAGTAGAGGGAAGCGACAACCCCAAACAACTGGAGGATCTAAAAGGTAAAAAGATTGCAGCAGTAGTGCTTTTGGAGGACCAGTTCCAGAGGATGCTTCAGATGTCCATGGAAAAGGCGGCTGAGAAGTATGGGGCAGAGGTTCTTACCGGACATAGCGGCGGAGAGCTTGACAAGGAAGTAGAGCTTGTTAATACCTATGCAACCGGTGGAGTAGATGGTATGTGTATATTCCCTGTAAGTCAAACCGGTTCTGCAGCTGCTATGAAAAATGCTGCTGACAACGGAATGCAGATTTACTGTGCCAATATGGATATGCAAGCAGATTGGCAGGTAGGTTTTGCCGAGATGGACCAGTATGGAATCGGCGTAAGCGTAGGTGAATTTGCCAGTAAATATATACAGGAAAAATTCCCGGACAGAAAACCAAAGGTAGCTATTATCCAGTTCAAGGCACTTCTGCCCGAAATGAGCAAGCAGAGAACAGATGGATTCCTTTCCAAGACAAATGACCTTATTGAAATAGTGCAGGATGTGGATGCATGGGATTCTGACAAGGCTGTCGACGTTGCGGCAGAGGTCATGAATGCAAATCCCGACCTTGATCTTATATTCTGTGCAAACGAGGGCGGAACTGTCGGTACTGTAATGGCAATAAAAAATGCAGGTAAAAATATTCCGGTATTTGGCATTGACGCCAGCGAACAGCTCGCTAATATGCTTCTTGATCCCGATAATATTTTGCAGGCAGTTTGCGGGCAGGACCCCATAGCTCTGGGAGAGACAGCCATGACTAATCTTTGCTTGGCTATGATGGGAAAACCTTTTGAGACTGGCATAAAGCTTCCCGGAGTACCTCTTACAAGAGAAAAACCGGATGAAATTAAAGCATATGTAGAAAACCTTAAAACAGTATTGGGTGAATAAGCTGATTTACTGCAATGATATTATGAATCATGAGCGAATTTACTTGATATAGATCCTGGGTATGGGAGGTTTGCAGTCACATGCGCCTGCAAGCCTTCGCATTACCCCGGCATTTACAGGGGGTAGGTATGGCAGGAGTTTTGGAAGTCAGGAATGTAACAAAGATATATCCGGGAACAGTAGCTCTCGATAATTTTTCAACAAAGTTTTATGCAGGTAAGGTAAACGCATTTCTTGGGAAAAACGGTTCCGGTAAAAGCACACTGATAAAAATCATATCCGGTGCCGTCATGCCAACGTCAGGTGCTCTGTTCCTGGATGATGTGCAGTTGGATATTACGAATCCGAAGGAGGCTTTTGAAAAGGGTATTACAACCGTATACCAGGAACTGAGTCTGATCCCGGGTCTCTCTATAGCAGAAAACATATTTTTCGGACGACTGCCCAAGAAAACAAACCTGATTATAGATTATAACAAGGCATATGAAGATGCTTCAGCGATTCTTAAAGAATTAAATATTGATATTTCACCGAAGACGCTTGTCAGTGAGCTAAATGTATGGCAGAGACAGTTGGTTGAAATCGCGAAGGCTATGTCCTTCGAACCTCATGTGCTTTTGCTTGATGAGCCTACCTCATCGCTGGCACAGCATGAAACGGAAATGCTGTTCAAAGTTGTCAGGGCACTGAAGGAAAAGGGAGTAATCATTATCTATATTACCCACAAGCTTCAGGAAATATGGAATATTGCCGACAGGGTTACAGTTATAAGAGATGGCGTATTAGTAGGTACAGAGGATATCAAGGATGTTACAAAAGAAACTGTGCTGAATATGATGTTTGGCAATATTGAGACCAAAACCATTCCTGAAGGGCTTTGTTATCAGGATCAGATTGTTATGGAGGTCAAAGGCCTTACATCAAAGAAGTATTTTGAAGACATCAGCTTTCAACTGAGAAAGGGAGAAGTTCTTGGAATAGCAGGACTTTTGGGCTCAGGACGGTCTGAACTGGTACGTGCGATTTTTGGCGCCGACAGCTATGATAGCGGTGAGATCATAATTGAGGGGCAGAAGCTTGAAAAGGGTTCAACTGCCAAAGGGAAAATTGCAGGACTGGCTCTTACACCGGAAAACCGGAAAGAAGAAGGTCTTGTACAAATACATTCGGTAAGAGAGAATCTTGTTTTAGCCAACCTCAGGAAAATCTGTCCGAGAGGAGTCCTTTCCAAAAAGAAAGAAGCCGAATGTGTGAACTGTCAGATTGAGGGGCTACACATAAAAGTATCAAGCCCTGAGGTTCCAGTTTCATCGTTGTCGGGAGGCAATCAGCAAAAGGTTCTGGTTGGCAACTGGATAAACACCAACCCCAGGGTGCTGTTTTTGGATGAGCCTTCGAGGGGTATCGACGTCAATGCAAAGCAGCAGATTTTCGATATTGTCTGGGAGCAAAGCAAGCTTGGAGTTTCGTCCATTATCATATCCTCTGAACTGGAGGAGCTTCTCCAAACCTGTCACAGGATAATTATCATGAAAAACGGCAGATTTATCGGGGAGTTGAATCCGGGTCAGGTTACTGTAGAAGAACTATATGCTAAATGTATGGGAGAATAAAATATGGAAACCGTAGTTGATTCAAAGACCAATGTCGGAATTGGTAAAGCGGGAGCTTTTTTAAAAAGACATATACTGGAATGTGTGCTGATCGCACTATTTATTATACTATCCCTGGCAAATGAGAATTTTCTGACTCTCAAGAATATGATGACAATCTTGAGAAGCTGCTCAATCACTGGAATAATAGCCCTTGGTATGACATTGGTCATTATTACCGGTGAAATAGATTTATCCGTAGGTTCCATGGTTGCTTTTTCGGGATGTCTGGCTGCATGGCTGGTACGATACTTTACCGGCATAGGCATGATGGATGTATACGCAGTTTTGATTGCTGCTGCCGTGGTGCTTGTAATAGGATATCTTACAGGTGCGTTCACTGCCTGGATGAGAAACAGCTTTAATGTACCGAGCTTTATTACCACCTTAGGTTTGATGACGGCACTGAGCGGGTTTGCATATCTGCTGACCAAGGGTTTTCCCATTACGAGCTTTCCCCAGTGGTTCGGATATCTGGGTGCAGGCTTTATTGGAGGATTTTTCCCCTTCCAGGCCTTAATACTGATAACTGTGTTTATAATACTGTTTTTTGTACTGAATTATACCCAATTCGGTCGGTCGGTATATGCTGTGGGTGGTAATATGGAAAGTGCACGTCTCAGCGGGGTGAATGTAAAACGTATAAGAAGGATTTCTTTTGGAATAACAGGACTTTTGGCAGCATTTTCCGGCTTGATGGTAGCGGCTCAAATAATGTCAGGTACTCCTTCAGTGGGTACGGGGGTAGAGATGACGGCTATCTCCGCAATAATAATCGGTGGAGCCAGTCTTGCAGGCGGTGTAGGTAAAATAAGAGGTACACTTATCGGTATTCTATTCCTTGGAGTGCTTCTTAACGGTATGACAATCATCGGCGTAAGCTCGTATTGGCAGCTGGTAGTGAGAGGCGCGCTGGTTATAATAGCTGTGCTCTTGAATATGGCCACTGCTAAACGCAAATAAGCCT
>JAEZMC010000059.1 GCA_023435805.1 Bacillota bacterium
GAATAGCCCTTAAACCGTTCTCCAAAGCTGAGTATCGGAAATACGATAATAGCAAACACTCCCGACACGAGTGCGGATATCCACCATGTTTGAAAGGCGTATACGAACACCAGCAATGAGAAAAGTAATACGAAATGCAGCATTTTGCGAAAAAGCTCATTCGGGACATTGACATACTTGCGAATAAATAACAAGCATATAACACACAACACAAAATAACTTATTAAAATAGCAAAACCGGTAAAAAACTCTGAAATCATTTATATTTAACCTCTTTTAATTTTAGATTACTGTTCACACGTTCGATCAATATGGAAATGCGTTGGAATGTTTAATCATACCACCATATTGTTGACAAGTCAACTATATGCAAAGCTTCAAAATGTTTTTAAATCATATTCAAGCGAGGAATATCCAACTGCTGAATCAACCATATCTTACATGTTATAAAGCGTTTCTTTTTTGACACAATATCTATCGAGGAGGTGATTAAATGGCAAACAACAGAAATACTACTTCGTTTGATAAGATGAAATATGAAATAGCCAATCAGGTAGGTGTAAACCTGAAGCAGGGTTATAACGGAGACATCGCATCGAGAGATGCAGGCAAGATCGGCGGCAATATCGTGAAAAAGGTTTTCGAATCTTATACAGGCAATAATTATCCCGTTGAAAAGAAGTAATCAAAACTTATCCAGATAACAAAACAAAACAGTAGGCGGTTTAACCACCTGCTGTTTTGTTTATTATTATTACATATAGCTTATCGAGGACTGAACCTTGCTGACTTCCTGCTTGGCGCTGTTAATTTCCTGCTGGCTCGCAGCCTGGGTGGAATACCAGCCTTTTTGCGTCATCAGGTCAAAAATATTCTTCTGATGCTGAAAGGTCCTGTCCAAAAGACCGGAAACATCGTTTCTCAAAGTCTGGTTCGAGCTCTCAAGAATCAGGTTTGTCAAGGATGACGCGCACAGCTTGTGCTCATTGAGCAGAACCATTGTAATTTCCTTGTCGCTGAAGCTTTTCATTAATATCCCTCCTTATTGTACGGCAGTTGTATTTATGTGCTTGATAAGTACCCTCAGGTCCTCCTGGTGCTCCCGTGCCATGCTCTGGCACAGACCTTTTACCTGCGCATCGGTAGCTGTTTCAGCACATGCCTGCATGAACTTGATTGAGTTTTCAGCGATTCTGATGTTGTCCTGTACAAGCATCAATTCCTTGGATGTCAAAGCCATAATATCCCTCCTTTTTATTGGTATTCCAGATTAGCATGTACATTTTGCCGTATAATATTCCATTCGGATTCCTTAAATTTGACTGTGTCCAAAATTGCATTCAAAGTATACAGCAGGATATTTAAATTTAGCCGCATTGATTTGCCTGAATAAGCTTTGCACATAATACAAAGAATAAGCATGTTTGCCGGAAAGGAAGGTAAAAAATGCTGGTAGTATTTGTAAGAGCACTGGTACTTTATATAATCGTAGTGATCACCATGCGTCTGATGGGTAAAAGACAAATAGGTCAACTTCAGCCGTTTGAACTGGCTATTGCCATTATGATATCCGAGCTTGCAGCGGTACCCATGCAAAATACGGGAATACCCTTGATCAACGGAATCATTCCCATTCTTACGCTGCTGGTGGCTCAGCTGGCGATGTCACTGCTTTCGCTCAAAAGCATGCGTGCAAGGACGCTCATTTGCGGAAAACCATCTATACTTATTGAAAAAGGAATGATAAAAGAAAATGAGCTGAGAAAAGAACTGTATACGATCAAGGATTTGTTGGAGCAGCTCAGAATCAAAAACTACCCCAATATTGCCGACGTCGAATATGCCATTCTTGAGACCAACGGCCAGCTGAGCGTCATACCGAAATCCCAGAAACGTCCTGTCAATCCGCAGGATCTCGATATTAAAACAGATTATGAGGGTATCAGTACAGATGTGATCATCGATGGCGAAATCATAACGAGTAATCTCAAAAAAGCAGGTAAAAACAGGCAGTGGCTTGAACAGGAGATACACAAGCAGCATATCCGCCAGCCGGAGGATGTTTTGTTTGCCTGCATTGACTCCTCCGGTAAGCTTATTTGCCAGGCCCGTGAAAAAGGAGATGCCAAATCATCATGAAACTAAGCTATATTACCATGGTTGTTGTTGCCATAATCATACTCACATGTGCCATTATTGGTGTAAGCGTGCTGACGCAAGGGTTGCTTGCCCGGGACTCTGCCAAGCTGGAGCAGTCCATCTCGGCCATCGAGCGCGGCACCATCTCAAAAGACTGGAATCAGGCAAAGGCCGGCCAAAAAGAAGTTGCCGATACCTGGTCAAAAGTGAAGGGAACCTGGTCTGCGCTGATCGACCATCAGGAAATAGATAATATCGACGTCACGCTAACCCGTCTGGAAATGCTGATACAGGCTGAAGAGATGCCGTCCGCGCTTTCAGAGGCAGCCGCGCTGAAGAAGTATATCGGCCATATACCCGCGAAAGAGAAGCTGAATCTTGAAAACCTGTTCTGATAAATTCGATCCCTATTTAAATCCGTTTAATACCAGGTATAGGATAAAGGATACGTAAAACAATCCGCCTGCCAGCAACGGTATTGGATTGAGTCTGCCCTTGACACGTATCCATACATAGACGACGCCTGCGGAAAGCAGTGCCAGGATTCCGCTGACCATTGCTTTCACATCAAGCTGCCAGGGTGTGGCAAGCATTCCGATGGCTACGGGAATGCAGCTCTGAAACACCATCGCGCCGGTAATGTTGCCCAATGCCAGCGTATCCTTCTTTTTGCTGATCCAAATGACGCTGTTGAATTTCTCCGGTAGCTCCGTAGCCACAGGTGTAATGATCAAGGACAGAACCAGCGGAGAAATACCCAACAGCGCGGAGGTTTCCCCGATGCTTTCGACAAATAGCTCCGCACCGATTATGATTCCCGCCAGGGCGAACGCCACCTGAAGAAGGATTAGCGACAGAGGGGTCTTTTTACTGAAGAGTCTTGTCAAATAAAGGGGCTCCAGTTGGTTATGACTTTCCACATCGCTCTTGACCGTTTGAACAATGTAGTAAACATAGCAGCAGAACAGAAACAGGGCTGCACCGTATGTGAGTGCCCTGATACCGATCAGGCTGGTAAAAAGTCCGATGCTGTATATTAAAATAAAAAAGCCGATGTCCCGTTTGAGGGTTTGATTGTTTACCATCATTTTCATGCCGGTTTTTCTTTTCTTCCAGAATATCAGCACACTCAAGCCGGTAAGAAAAAATGCCAGCGTGCTCAGCATAAAAGGCGCTCCTACAATGGCCCCAATGCCGATTTCAACGTTTTCGGAAGACTTTTCGGAAAAAAGAATGGCTATGATCGGTATGATCGTTTCCGGCAAACACGTACCAACGGCGGAGAATATGCTTCCAACCACACCATCCCCCAGCCTCAGCTTCTTGCCCAGCCACTCCACGCCGTTTGTAAATAACTCGCAGCTCAGAAGAATAATACCCAAACTCAATACAAGACTGATAATATCAAGTAACATAAAACAAACCTGCTTTCCATGTATTATACAGCTAAAAGCGATATAATATGCCTATTACCCAGACCGTTGAAAGTAATGCTGTGTATCGGGCATCAACTTTCGGGAAGCGTTTTACTGGTCCCGGCACTGCTCTTTTTCATAATCCATCGTGCAAGATTAATTGTTAAAACAATGATAACCAATGAGGTGCAAATAAGCAACCCGGTTGACATTATTCCCGCCAGCGCCTGCACATACCCGATCAGGCCGCAAACGGCAAACACTGACGCCGATATCCATTTCACAACCCTTTCCGGGATTTTCTTATTCAATATCACGCCAAACACGATACCTATTCCGTCTGCTATCAGCATCCCGGCTGTAGTACCTGCCAGAACAGCCAGCGGATTATCATAGGATGCGGCCAGTGATACAGTGGCAAGCTGGGTCTTGTCCCCCATTTCAGCAATAAAGAAGGCAATGGCTACGGTGACAACGGGTCCGTATTTGGATCGGCTGTCACAGCTTTCGTCCACAGTATCGCCGCGGATCGTCCAGAGAGCGAAGCCGATGAACGAAAGCGATGCAACCACCTGAATATAAAGCGAATACTGTGACATAACCTCCTTCAGCAGGTAGCCTGCACCGACGGCGACCGCATGGTTGAGTATCGTTGCGAGGAAGACTCCCAGCAATACCTTCGATGCCTTATATCTTGCGGCAAAACACATGGCCAGCAGCTGCGTCTTGTCCCCCATCTCAGCCAGTGTAACCGCTCCGGCCGCAATAAGAAAAGTAGTAATTGATGTTCCCATAGATACCCCTTCTCTGTTGAATGATTCAATGTTGTTTATTATTTCAAATGCTTGTTTCGCTCATACCGTTCTCTGTATACCGGTCGGCAAACAAAAAGACCTTTAACATAATCTCGTTCAAACACGAAATCATGCTAAAAGTCTCGTTAACCCGAAAGGCCTCAAAGCCAGGCTTATTCAGCCAGTATGTTGACTTTGATGTTAAAACTACTCCCCTTTAACAGATAATAATATATCGCATACCGCACACAATGTCAATAATAAAATCTTGGGCCGCCGTGAAGCCGTCCCGGTTCAGTCAGTGGTTACCTGTCCCGGAATGAACCAGTACGATCATCCTTACATAATTACATCCTGATGCAATACCCTATTCTGCCGTTTATATGCGAAACTCGTAAAGGCTTCCATCCGAACCAGGCAGCTCTAGCTCTGTCCTCTGTACAATTTCTGGCGCATGGCCTCAAAAATCATCACCGCAGCTGCAACTGAGGCATTCAGCGATTCGGCCCTTCCCTGCATCGGTATTCTGACCAACAGGTCTGCTGCCGCTGCCGTTTCAGCACCGATTCCCTCCGCTTCGCTTCCGATGACAAGCGCGACACGGCACGACAGATCTGCCTCGTAAATGCTGACGGAGCCCTCCAGATGGGAAGCACACAACGTATATCCCGACTTACGGGCAATCTGCATGGCTTCCGGGACACTGCCGCAATGGTAGACGGGCACGTGAAACACGGAGCCCATTGTGGATCGCAGTACTTTCGGGTTGTACACATCCACACAGCCGTTTGGTATAATGACCCCTGAACAGCCTGCTGCATCGGCTGTTCTAATGATGGTACCCATATTTCCGGGGTCTTTAACGCCGTCTAGTATTACTATCAAGCCGCCGATTAATCCGGCTTCATGAAGTTGTTTTTTCTCCATTTCCAGTACGGCAAGAACGCCCTGCGGAGTTCTGGTATCGGAAATGGATTCAAACAGACTGTCCGGAACCGTATAACAGGGCAACCCCTTTCGGCCGGCAGCCTCCAACAGCGCTTCCGCCCCATCGCCCAAGGAAAAAGTGTCGGATATCACGATATAGCGGATGGCGGTTTTCTCCTTCAGCGCCTCCGCAACAAATCTGGCGCCTTCAACAAAATAGAGGTGTTTTTCCTCCCTGGCGCTTTTATTTTTTAATGACCTGACCTCTTTGATAAGCGGGTTCTGGCTCCCTGTCAACCTGATCATACCTGCTCCTTCATTTATACCATTTCAAGCTGAAACAACAACAGGGGGGCTTATGCAGCCCCCCATCGCTTATACGCTTTATATCACTATCTGATTAAGCATTCTTAACACTGTTGACCAGTTGAGCAAAGCCTTCCGCATCGTTGACCGCCATATCGGCAAGTACCTTCCTGTTCAGGTCGATGCCGGCCTTTTTCAAGCCGTTCATAAACTTGCTGTAGCTCATGCCGTTCAATCTGGCCGCGGCATTGATCCTTGATATCCAAAGCTGCCTGAAATCTCTTTTCTTTGCCTTTCTGTCCCTGTATGCATATGAAAGGGATTTCATAACCGCTTGATTCGCTATTCTAAAGAGCTTGCTCTTACCACCGAAATATCCCTTGGCGAGCTTGAGTATTTTCTTATGTCTTGCACGTGTTCTCAACGCACCTTTGACTCTTGACATTTAACCTTCCTCCTTCTTACTTATACGGTATCATCATTTTAATGGTTGCTTCATTGGCAGAAGAAGCGTAAGCTCCGAGCCTATGGTGTTTCTTAGCTTTTTTTGCCTTGGAAATAAGTCTGTGGCTTCTGAACGCGTGATTCATCTTAACCTTGCCTGTACCGGTTATTCTAAATCTTTTTTTAGATGCACTATGTGTTTTAACCTTTGGCATTTTTTCTCCTCCTATTTTATAACTGATTCAAATCCCAAAAATACCTGAATGGTATCTCGGAATTTTATTTATGAAATACCTTACTGTTTCGGATTGAGTATCATGATCATACTCCTGCCTTCCAGCTTCGGCTTTCTCTCCACTGTTCCCACTTCTGCAACCGCTTCTGCGAATTTATTGAGCACTTGTTCTCCCAATGAGGTATAATTCATTTCCCTTCCCCTGAAGCGCACACTCACCTTCACCTTATCCCCATCCTTGAGGAATTTGTATGCGTTCTTGGCCTTAAAGCCGAAATCATGGTCTTCAATCGTCGGTTTGATCCAGACTTCCTTGATGCTGATGACCTTCTGATTCTTTTTTGCTTCCTTTTCCTTCTTGGCAAGCTCAAACATGTACTTGCCGTAGTCCATGACTTTGCAAACAGGCGGCGCGGCCTGGGGAGCGATTTTAACAAGGTCCAGGTTTTTGGTTGTTGCAAGCTTTTGTGCATCCTTTATGGGCATAACCCCCAACATACTTCCGTCGGAATCGATTACGCGCACTTCCTTGTCCATG
>JAEZMC010000065.1 GCA_023435805.1 Bacillota bacterium
ACGCCTTGTTTATACCAGTTTGCCGCAGCGTACTCGTAAATTATTTTCAATGGTTTCTGCAGCTTGTAGACCGGCGTCGTGAGGCCTTCCACAAGTCCTATTTCCAGCTCGGATACGGGTGTCTTGAAGGACAGGTTTCTCATATCGGTGCCCTGGGTTGAACTGTCCAGCGTGATAACAAACTCAAATACCGCCTCCGATGCGGGGGATCCGTAAATACCGTTGCCTTCGGCCAGCACGCCGGGACGTATGACCAGTGTGTTCCGCTGCGACTTCAGCAGTAGATTTTCTCCAAGCATACCCAGTGCTTTGAATACCTTTTGGGAGATCCGGATAGATATTTTCTTTGTTCCTGACGGCATCACCGTAAGATCGATCCGGTAGTCCAGCACCTTGTCCGTCTGCACATGCTGCACAAAGCGGTCCGCATTGACGCCGACAATGCTGACGTGCCATACGCCGTCAATCGCTACGGTGTCCTTAACGATGAATTCACCGCCTATGACATTTTCCACATCCTCGCCGGAGTCGTAGTCATCACTGCTCCGCAAGGTCCTGACAATGACACTTTGCGTAGGCTCCGAGGCCAGTTTTTTTACAGGATCGTATGCATACAATCGGGCATAATATCTGAAGTTGGAGCGGAGGCCGTCCACCTTGTACTCGGCGGCATTTTTCGCCTCAAGCTTCCTGCTGTCTTTGTAATCGATATTGTCTGCGAATTCCAGTATATACTGCATGCCTTCTTCCTGGATCCATTCGTAGGTGATGCTGTTCTTCGTCACCGAGCCTTCGGTTCCTTTTACGCCAAACCCTCTTGGCGTGGCAGGCGGTATATCCTTTTCCGTTTTTACCAGGTAGGAATCACTGAATTCAGAGCGTTTTTTATCTCCGGCCGTGTTGGTTGCTTCGGCCTGAATCCAGAAGTAATATAGCGTATCCGGTTTGAGTCCTGCGACCCGGTAATAGGCAGAATTCTGCAGCTCCTGCGGTGTAATGGTTACCTTGCCGGATGCATTGCTTCTGTTGTCCGTAGTGCCGTATTCCAAGTAATAGACATACTCCGGGTTGACATTCCAGCCCAGGTCGATATGGGTGTCCGCCGCATGATTATAGTTAAATACCGGAACGGTCGGTTTTTCAACGGTAATAGGAAGATCCGGCACCGTCGTGATGATGATCGGGTCGGATGGACCGGAAATCAGGTTGACGCTGCGCCTGGCCGCCCTTATCCACACAACATAGGTGGTATTGGGTTCCAGATCGTTAATGGTAATGTCGACGTTGTGTTTTTTTCCGTCCCGTATGGCACCCACGGCCGTCACATCCTCAAAGGGGTCATTGGGCGTCACCGGAAATCCGACCACCTTGTTTGCCGGAAGCCTGTCCAGATTGGTGAAGTCCATTCCAGGTGTATATTTTGTCAAGCCCACGTCAATGGTTACGCCTTCGTCATATTCCACCTTTCGGTATTGAAGCGGATCCGCCGTACCATTTTCAATAGAGGCCACAATTGCTGTCGCGGTAGTGGGATCCAGTTGCTCCGGAGTTTGATATATCCATGCAGACCTGCCTCCGTCGACGATGGTATATCGCTCGTACCATTTATTTTTCAATGTTACTACTGCCGAACCGGTGGTGACCATATCCTTTCCATGGCTGTCCTTTTTCAGAGCAAAAGGCGGCCTGCCGGGTACAACAGGCTGTTCGATGCTACCCAGCGTCGGAGTGATAATGACCTTCATAGCTGCATCGGATTTTAATGTTACGTTGGTTAATATATTATCCACAAACTCTATGTAATCCTTTTTGGCCACGATCTTAAAATAATAGGTGGAATTGGGCACCAGCTCGTCGATCTTGAACTTGTAGCCCAAAAGCTTCGTGCCGCTCATCACATAGTTGCTCTCATTCATTTTCAGCGAGGAAGCTATCAGCGTATTGGCCGGCGGATCATCCAGAACGTTCGGGTCACTGATGAGCCAGATGTCATACGTTACTCCCGTATCCACCTCTCCGTTGCCCTTCAGCGGTGCGCGCCACAGTAAAGTCGCACTGGTGGCCTTCAATTCTGCCTGATAGGAAATGATGGTGCTGCCCGCGTTCTTAAATTCAGGCACCAGCTCGGGTACGCCGGGCCTGGAGGCAACTTCAGACTCCCTGACATAGATCTTCTGAGACTGTATCCTGATTCCCGGGTACAAATCCTGCCCATTCCGGGTGACTACCGCCTTTATGACATAATAGTTGTTTTCTTCACCGGGCTGCAGCGTCAGGAAAAAAGTCGTGTCATCCACCGAAGCCATGTACTGCTCGATACTGTTCCCTGCGCCCGTACCCTTGTAAATCTGATAAGATACCTTGATGCTGCTGTCCGCAAGCCCTGTGACAACCGGGCTCCATTCCAGCCTCCAGATGGTTCCCGCCTCTGTTACGGACATTTTGGTGGTTTTGGCAAGGATGAAGCTGCTGACCGCGATGGTCGGGCTCTCTGCAGACCGCTTCAATTCCGTTTCCGTCGTATCCGGAGCAATTTTGATATAGTAAACCCTTCCCGGATCCCTTACCGTATGAATATATTCCAGCTTCCCGGCCGCTTCATTAACTGTGACAGGCCCGTTCTGGCTGATCTGTTCCTGTCCGATGTAAATAGGCTGTGCATTTGCAAAGGTTTTGTTTTCAGATATATATAGCTTGTAATCCATTCTTTTTCCGGAATTCCATACGTCATCCCATTCGATTTTAATCTGGTTCGGTCCATAGGAATAAGCATGAATGGCAATGTCCGTCATGAACTTTACCGAATTGGAGGCGGAGGACTCACTGCTCGTGTAGGTGGTACCATTCACTGTGGTATAGGAGTAATATGCTTTCGAATAGGCATAGTATACCGTACCGGAGGCCAGGTTTTTGAGTCTGAGCATGTTGTCGCTTTTTGTGTTGGCGGGAAGGCCGCCTTCTTTCAGCATGACGGCTTTAACAGGCTTGTACGGCTTGTTGACTTCCTGCAGATAATAGTTGAGGAAAAGGCTCGGCGCCGACACATCAGCAGGAACGGCCAGTTTGTCGCTTTTCAGGTCCGCATAGTATTTGTCAAATTCATTATAGCCGATAGCAGGCTCAATATTCGGTACAGTATTATTGATCGCCTCCACCCTGAGCCTGGTCGGCGCCGGTTGGGGCGGATTTACTGCAGCTTTGGCCGGTATGGGCAGGCCATATTGTATTAGTATAAGTATTGCCATTATCAGACAAACCCGTTTTTTAGTCTGTTTCATCCTGCATCCCCCACAAAAATCGAATATTCCGCAGCAATTTCCGGATTGGCTTCCGTCCGGAAAATCACCGGTCTTTTATAACCACCTGAAAAACATAAATGTACCCATCTCGTTATAGATCGCCGGTTTTCTGCAGCAGCCTTACAAAGGCCGCAACGACTTCAGCGCGTGTCATCTGGCTGCCGGGATTGAATTTACCGCTGTCATCCAGGCTCATCACCTTCATATCCACGATCACCAGCACCGGATTATAATACTCGTCCCCGATGCTGCTCTCATCTGCTATGTCAACTCTGGCGGCAGGCTTGATGCTTGCCGTGCCGACGCCCTTTTTCACGGAAAACAGCTTCAGCAGCACTGCCGCCGTTTCCTGTCTTTTTACGTTTTTAGTGAGCGAGTTGGGACTGATGATATTGTCCAGTCCAAGCTTCACATTCTTCTGCCTGATATCAAGGCCGGTATTTTCCGCGGTTCTGCCGGTCACCTTCTCAAACAGCAGCACCACTTCCCTGCTTGTAGCTATGTTCTCCGGCATAAAACTGTTGTTGACCCCGGCGAACACGTCGCTCAGGTCATATTTGGAGGTCAGGCTGTTTATATATACCTCCGCCCAGTGTCCGGCAGGGATATCTCCGATATCACCCTGCATGGTGAGAATGACATACTTCCCGGTTTTCAGCAAATTGAAACGCACGCTGGTATTTGTCTGAACCGTTCCCGATGTGAGCTTCTGCCAGCTGGAAGTACCGTCGTAAAGCACATAGGGCTGCTTGACTCCCTTTCCGCCGCTGAAGCTAAGGCTGGCAGAGGCCGGTGCTCCGAATGCGGTGATATCGATTACCGCATTACTCATCCTTACAGATTGCAGCGTAGAGTCAATATAATTGGAAAGCTCCTTCTCAATCATGTCCACAAGGCTCTGGGTATACTGCTCAATCAGTTTGGCTGAGCCGGTGCCGCCGCCTGTGTATGTATTCTGCAGCATGTTGAGCTTTTCGTTGACCAGCCCGCTGTCCTTGTCATAAAGCTTATCGTGAAACAGCTTTTTTAAGTCGCTGTCCGTTTTGTTCAGACCCATTGCCTGCATGTCCAGCTCATTGATGGAGGACACACGGGCAGTCCCTGCCGGAAAGGCTGTAGCTGCGCTCTCCGAGCGGGCGATGATCACTTTTACATAGAGATCCTTTACATCCTGCC
>JAEZMC010000134.1 GCA_023435805.1 Bacillota bacterium
TCCCGGCGACAGGGGATCGGATGTGCTGGCCATTCAGCAGCAGCTTATGGAGCTTGGCTATTACACAGGCAAGCTGGATGGCATCTATGAAGACGACCTGAAAAATGCCCTTCACAAATTCCAGCGCAGCAACGGTTTAAAGGCGCAAAACACCATTACCAGGGAAGCCTGGCTTAAGATGGGGTTCCGGGAGTTTGAGTGAAGCTTTCATTGACAAGGAAACTTCATTTTGCGACATTGTAGACGTATGGTTATATAGAGAGAGGTAAAATAAATATGCGAAAAAGGAGCTGCGCACAAATTACTTTGTGCAGCAGCTCCCGGTTTTTCCGCTATCGGATTCTATGACCGTTCAAATGATTAAAATTGTCAGCAGGCAATAGTACCATTGATTTTCCTTGATAAAATCATGAAAAATTGCTATATTGAAGGTACCCTGTTTAATGAAGTGGGTATTCCATGGGCACAAGCCGGCAGCAAAATTATCTCATTTGGTCAATATATCCGTATAGCGTTTTTCGGGTGATACATGTTAAAGAAACTAATTAAAAAGATAACGAATACAAAAAGAAGTATTCTGGTAAAATCTTTTATCATGAATTTTGCTCTCGCGACTGTTATGGTAATAGCGCTGGTTTTGCTTATCTTTTTCTGGTTTCAGAGAAGGAGCCTTGAAGATATTAATTCTGTGACGAGGCTCATGCTCAACAATATTGACTATAAAACGACTGAATTGTTCAAAGGTACAGGTGAACTGGCCTATCAGTTGTTCAAAAACAATAATTGCACAGAACTGATGCTGTCGGAGGAGAGAAATGTTTCAAATGAGGTACGTATTGTATCGAATATTGAAAACGTTATGATTTCCAACCCGTATCTACAGTCGGTCTATATCTGCAACAGCAAGAAAGTGCTGTTGAGAAAGGATCGGGAGTCTTATTATGATATTGAAACGGACAAGCAGATATTTGATGTTATTTATGCCAACAATATTCTGACTCCGGTTCAGCGCAGGATTCCAGTTGATAAAAAATCAACCCTTAATCTCTTTACCATAGTATACCACACGGCATACCCTAATAATGATATGCTTGATGGTGCTGTGGTCATGAACATCAATGCGGACATACTGTATAAATTTATATCTTCCAGATCCATCTCCAAGGATAGCAGCACTTTTGTTATCAATGAAAAGGGCGGTGTGGTAGCGCACCAGGATAGAAACATGTTTCTGAAAAATCTTTCAGGTGAGAATTATATTCAAGACATTCTGAACGATCCTTCCAAGTCGGGCAACTATTATGCTAACATAAATAATGAAAAATACGCTGTGAATTTCGTGCGCTCTGAGGACACCAAATTAATTTTCATTGCCCTCAACCCATATAGAACGATAACTAGTGAACTGAATCAGGCCAAGGACTTCATATTGGTGGTCTGCATAAGTGTTCTTGCGATACTTCTGGTATCGTATTTCATGCTGACGATGAGAATTTTTAAACCGGTCACTCAGATTATTGACAATATAAAAGCCAACTCTACCAAGCTGGGATTCACCAACGAAAATACGAAGGATGAATTCAGATACATATCCCAGACGCTTTCGGGAGTGCTGGACTATATCAATATATTGGATAAAAGAGATAAGGACAATATTTATATTCTTCGAAACAATTTTATTTGGAGCCTGCTCAATGAACGGGAAGAGATACTTTCCTACGTAGAGCTGGAAAGAGAATTCTCCAGCCATAAAATTGACTTTGATCTATGTCAACCCTTCGCTGTGGTAATTCTGCGAATTGATGATTATAAGAGGTATATCCGCAGCAACAGTTCAAGATCAAAGAACCTGCTCCTTTTTTCCATGGGTAATATCGCCTCCGAGTTATTGGGAGAGGAGTATTCGAGTTATGCATTTGAAACAGATTCCGACCATGAAATACTGCTGGTGAATGTTGCTCCATCACAGATACAGGATTTCTCCGAAAAAATAATGCATAAGCTGAAAAGCATTCAAGAGAATATTGAAATTTTTCTTAAGATGACGGTTACAGTAGCCATAAGCGATGTGTCCGGAGAAACCGGACAGATCAGAACACTTTATCGCCAAGCCATGCTATATACCAACTACAGGCTTACCTACGGGCCGGGAGGCTTATTCACAAGAAGCATCCTACCCGAGCCTGGGAATACCTCCGCTGAAAAGGAAATCAAGGATGTCGTGCTTGCTTTGAAGGAAGGCAACAGAGAGGAATATGCAAACAGATTTGCTCTCTTGTTGGAGAAAGCACAATTGTATCATTATGAAAGAATTGTTAAGCTGTATACGGATCTTTATGTTGAAATCATGAAGGTACCCGGGAACTTAAGCCTGAAACCCGGCATGAATGGCGATACGAATATGATAGAAGTGTTCAGGATGATCGGTGAAATGGAGAATCCAACGGAATTAAAGGAATATTTCATGGATTTATTCGACAGCGTAAGCGGTCAGGTGACTTCTGCCAATCAGCTTGTGGCAAAGGATCTATTACAGGATGCTATTAAATATATTGAAGTCAATTATCGGGATTCACAGATATCCGGAAACAATGTAGCAAAAATGCTTTCATTGTCGCCTCAGTATTTCAGCAAGGTATTTGCAGAGTATACCGGATGTGGTTTCCCGGAATATCTGAACCGGGTCCGATTGGAGAAAGCAAAGGAACTTCTTCTGGATAGCGAAAAAAGTGCCTTTGAAATAGGAGAAATGGTCGGGTATGCAAACCGATCCTACTTTAGCACGCTCTTTAAAAAGGAATATGGCGTATCTCCCTCTAAATACAGGCTTTTGAAGGCGAAAAGGGACAGCTGATCCGCCTGTTTACTGCCTCGCTAATTTGATTTTTGAACAGATATTAAAAAATTGAAACCTCTGAAATCTACTTATCTAACACTTCTTCATTTCTTATTATTTACCGTAAAAACTTTTTGGAATAATGTGAAAATATAATCCTCCAATTCCAAGAAGGGTACAAAAACATGATTTATTCGTTTTTAAAAGAAATGAAAAAAAATTATATTTTTTATTTCATGGCACTACCGGGTGTGATTTTTCTGTTCCTATTTTCGTATGTGCCTTTACCTGGTCTTGTTCTGGCGTTTAAAAATTATAATTTCCAGGATGGGATCTTTGGAAGTCCGTGGGCCGGTCTTAACAATTTTGCTTTTTTCTTTGGCTCTGACAAGGCTTTTGCGATTACATTTAATACGTTGTACCTGAACCTTCTTTTCATTGTATTTGGACTTGTATTCCAGATCGGCAGTGCAATCCTTATAAATGAAGTGGGTAACAAGCATTTCAAGCGAACAGTACAGTCCATTCAATTTTTGCCCTACTTCTTTTCCTGGGTTGTTGTAAGCGGCTTGATCTACAGCCTTTTCTCTTCCGAGCTGGGTTCAGTGAACAGGGCACTGGAGTTTCTAGGTATGCAGCCTGTAAGCTGGTACAACGATCCGGCCTATTGGCGGCCGATACTGGTCTGTACCAACCTGTGGAAGTTCACCGGTTATGGCGCTATCATTTATTTATCGACCATTACCGGCATCAGTATGGAATATTATGAAGCAGCCAGAATGGACGGGGCCAGCAAGTTGCAGCAAATCAAATACATCACTCTTCCTCTTTTGGTGCCCACTGCGATCATTTTGACCCTATTGAGCATAGGACGCATTTTTTACGGTGACTTCGGTATGATGTACAGCATTGTCAAAGACAACGGACTGCTGCTAAAGACAACAGAGGTTATAGATACCTATGTTTACCGATCCATGAGGATAATAGGAGACATGTCTTTCGCCTCAGCTGTCGGGCTCTATCAGTCGGTAGCCGGTTTTATTATAGTATACACCACCAACTGGCTGTCTAAGAAATATCAGGGTACGTCATTATTCTAGGGAGGAGGGTGCGGTACAATGAAAAAGACACTTACGGATAAAGCATTTTCGTTTACAACTTATGTCACCCTTGCGATCATGACATTGATAACGTTATATCCATTGATTCTGGCACTGTCGGTATCGTTCTCCGATGACCTGTCGGTACAAAAATATGGATACTCATTAATTCCAAGAAAATTTTCTCTGAGCACCTATGAGTATATACTGAAGGGAAACTGGATTGGACGATCCTATGCAGTGACCATTTTCGTAACGGTGTTGGGAACTGTAATGAGTCTTGTCATTACGTCACTATTGGCCTACGCTATTTCAATAAAGACGGTTAAATACCGGAACGCCATTGCACTTTTTTGTTACTTTACCATGATTTTCAGTGCGGGATTGGTTCCCTGGTATATTGTTATCACACGGTATTATAAGCTGGTGGATTCCGTATGGGCGCTGATCATTCCCTATCTTGTCAATCCATTTTATATGTTCCTCATGAGAAATTTTTTCCAGAGTATTCCCGAATCGGTTTCAGAGTCTGCCAAAATCGATGGGGCCGGTGAATTAAGTATATTTGCCAGGATTATCATCCCGCTGTCCGGCCCGATCATTGCCACGGTCAGTCTGTTTATAGCACTTAGCTATTGGAACGACTGGTGGCTGAACCTGTTGCTGATTACGAATACAAAATATTACACACTGCAGTATCAACTGTTTCAGATACTATCTAATACGCTGTTTTTCAACAGCAGCGCCAGTAAAGGCCTTTCCGTAAATGTAAAGGTTCCCACGGAAACGATCAAAATGGCTACAACCATGGTTACAATTGGCCCTATTATACTGCTTTATCCCTTTTTGCAGAAGTATTTTGTCAAAGGCATAATGATCGGTGCTGTAAAAGGCTGAAGAAAATGCAGGAGAAATGTATTCTCTTGTATTTCGATAGAAGATATAATAAATATAGGAGGTAATTTTCATGAAAAGCAGTCTGACAAAGGTACTGGCACTACTATTAATCACGATACTCACTTTAAGCCTGGCAGCGTGCGGCAGCAGTAACAATGAACCTGCTCAGACAACTGAGGGTTCTGGTGCGGCAGTACAGGCGGAGAGCACTCAGACCGTTCCTGCGGAAGATCCGAAGGTGACAGAGTTTAAGACAATCAAGTGGATTATGCCGGGTGAAGAGAATGCTACATGGAGAAACTTTATCGACAGTGAACTCAATCCAAAACTGAAACAGGAAATCAATGCTGAACTGGACATCACATTTAGTCCCTGGAGTGAGTATTTTAACAAAATTGACCTTGTTATGAGCAGCGGGCAGCAGATCGATATTGCATGGCATGGGCCCCAGGGCGTTCAGCTGTGGTATGCGAAGAAGACCATCCTGCCGATAGACGATTTGCTGAGCAAGTATGGAACGGACCTTGTAAAAGCCAATCCGGTAGAAAAAATGAAGCATGTAGCCATCGACGGCAAGGTCATGGCTGTTCCCACAAATACACCGACCTCTGAGAACTTCGGTACACTCTGTGTGAGGCAGGACCTCCTTGAAAAAGTTGGCATGTCAGACCTGAAAACAGTAGAAGATGTAACATCTTTTGCAATGAAGCTGAAGGAACAGAATCTCAGCACCAATCCGTTTGTCATTACCAACTGGAAGCCCTATATCCGGGCAATGCAGGGCAGCCTTTCACTGGACTTCAGCCTTTTGAACAACTGGTTCTATGTAGATGAGAGCAGCGCTGATGATAAAATATACAACTATTATGACTCCGAAGCATTTAAGGAATTCTGTAAGCTTACAAGAGACTGGAACCAAAAGAAACTCATTCCGGAAGACTTCCTGACAAATCAGGATGAGCTTGGCAGAATGAATGCCGGAAAGAGCGCCATCTGGACTGGAGCTGTTACAAGAGATATGGAGCAGCAGGCAAGCCTGACGGCAAATGTTCCGGAAGGTGTATATCAGGAATATCTGTTATATCCTGAGAAACCCAAGTATATCATCACAGGCGGAAGCAATGTTTTCGTCATTCCCGCTACAAGCGGCGCACCGGAGAAGACCATGATGTTCCTGAACTGGGTATACAAGAATCAGGAAAACTACGACTTCATCGTACTAGGCACCAAGGGCACACATTATGAACTGACTGAAAACGGACGTGTCAAGGTACTTGCAAAAGAATCTATGTTTTATGAATGGATGTTCAGGAACATTAATTACATGAGGTTCCCGGATAATATCAGTGATGCAGTGGTGGACCGTATCAAGAATTGGGATAATAATGCCAAGTACTCCAAGCTGTTTGGCTTCAATTTTGATCAGACTCCGGTCAAAGCAGAGGTTGCAAGAGTGCAATCGGTCATCACAGAAAAGTTGAACCCAATCCTATACGGCTATGTAGATTATGACAAGTACATAGAAAAAGCACTGGCAGACCTTAAAAATGCCGGTATGGACAAGATACTGGCAGAGCTGCAGAGCCAGTTCTCCAAATGGTATGCAAGCAAGTAATATTTAGCTGCTCCTCAATAAA
>JAEZMC010000137.1 GCA_023435805.1 Bacillota bacterium
GTCTCGGTACAGGCGAAAACTATATTGCCTCGGATATACCGGCGATCCTTGAACATACAAGAGATATTTATATACTCGAGGACAAGGATGTAGCTGTGCTGAGCAAGGACAATGTAACGGTGTATGACAGCTACGGCGCCGTCTCCAAAAAGAAGGTATTTCACGTGGACTGGGATGTAACGGCCGCAGAAAAGTCCGGGTACGAGCATTTTATGATGAAGGAAATGTTTGAGGAGCCCAAAGTCATCAGGGATACTATCAGCCCCAGGATCAGGAACGGAAAAATCCAGCTGGACAACGTCGATATTTCCGCCGAGTACCTTCAGGGGATTGAGAAGATATTTATCGTAGCCTGCGGAACGGCATACCACGCGGGGATGGTAGGCAAATACCTCATTGAGAAGCTGGCCCGCATACCGGTTGAGACCGACGTGGCCTCCGAATTCAGATACCGGGATCCCATCCTCAGTGACAAAAACCTGGTGATCATCATCAGCCAGTCCGGTGAAACCATCGATACGCTGTTCGCATTGAGGGAAGCAAAGAAAAAAGGGGCAAAAGTGCTGTCCATCGTGAATGTCATAGGCAGCTCCATTGCCAGGGAGTCGGACTGCGTCCTGTACACCTGGGCCGGCCCCGAGATCGCTGTCGCCTCAACAAAGGCGTATAATACGCAGCTGACGGCACTGACACTTATTGCGCTGGATCTGGCCGCCAAAAAGGGAACGATGGAGGCGGAAGCGATGGAAGCGATCATCGACGGGCTGAAGAAGATCCCCGACGCGATCGAAAAAATCCTTTCGGACCGTGAAAACATACAGCGGTTCGCATCCGAGCATTATAACGCAAAAAGCATTTTCTTCATCGGCAGAGGACTGGACTATGCACTGTCCATGGAAGGCTCGCTGAAGCTGAAGGAGATCTCTTATATCCATTCGGAGGCTTATGCCGGCGGCGAGCTGAAGCACGGCACCATCGCCCTCATTGAAAAAGGCACGCTGGTGGTTTGCCCGATGACCCAGGACAGCCTGCTTGAAAAAATGGTCAGCAACATCAGGGAGGTCAAGGCCAGGGGCGCTGTCGTCATGGCAATCACACAGCAAAAGAACGAGGTGGTGGAAAAGGTGGCCGACATAGTCGTCACCATCCCGGATATCGACCCGCTCCTCGCACCTATCGCGGCCGTCACCCCCATGCAGCTTTTCGCTTACTACATGGCCGTACTCAAAGGCTGCGACGTGGATAAGCCCAGGAACCTGGCGAAGAGCGTAACGGTGGAGTAGGCGAGGAAGTGGGGTAAGTGGGGGTGTGAGTTATACTTAATGTTGTCATATATTATAACATTGAAATGACATAAATATAACTAAAATGACATTTAACGAACAATAAAAAATCCGTATAAGCTTTGTAATTTAAGACTTATACGGATTTTTTTTATTTTTGAAAACGTGTATTTAATTTAGTACAATTGTATATTTTCTCTTTTATAATTAATTCTGACATAAATCGTTTTTGAAGAGGTTTTTATTTCGCATTATGTTGTACAGATAGTATAGATTCTATAATTATGGTATAATTTAACGGTACTTCATATTATAACTAAAAATGCAGATTTGGAGGTTGAGTATGGGTTCAAAGTTCGCCAACATCCATATTAATAATGATGACTCCGAAAAAATAAAGGATATGTTTCAAGACTGTCGTATTTATTCACCTAGAAAAGGGTGGTACACTATAACTTGTGAAGATTTTGACATCGGCAATGTATTCCGCTATGCTGCAAAGCTTTCTAAAAAGCTTACAGGAGCAGTTGTTGCAACGGGGTATTACGATGATGATTCACATGGCATTTACATATATAAGAATGGAAAGCTGCTTACAAAGCATATATCCGGATACGGTTATTACCTGGGAGATCAAACTACCGGAAAATCTCAAGTTTTTCTTGAGGAAATTGGGATCGACCCTTCAGACGGCAAACTGTTATTATCAATTTTGAAATCAAGATGTCTGGAAGAAAAAGTGCATATGTTGGAGGAATTGTTCCTGTTGCCTTTATGGATAAAATACGACTACTTCCAGGAGTTGAACAAAGAGTATATGGTAAAGTTGACTTCAAGGAAGAATATTAGCGAATTCCTTGAAAATCAGGCTGGTTTAAAAAAGATAAAGAATAAAACAAGTGCGAGGTTGGTTCAACAGATTGATTGCATGCCTAACGATTCAGGTGAGACTTTGATGAATTCTGATGCACGGCAGTTCATTGTTGTATCTTTACCTACGGATACGGGTTCGTATTGTTTGAACTATAATCTGGCTTTATATGGAAGATTGCAGGATGGGGAATATGGTTTTGTACCAGAGTGCAACCAGCCCCCGCTAAAGGATAGAACAGATGTGGTTATAGCATTTGATAATATGTTTCTTGTTACCATTAGTGGAGTTAATTATGCAAATGAAGGAACAGAAACTACCCCCTGCTTGAAGTCTTATGATTTTAGTGGGATTCTTAATTGGGAATTGCCAGGTCTGCGTCCCTTAAAGATTTACAGACTGGCAAACGGAAATTTTGCCATTTTCAATACGGATTATTCTAAAACAGAGTTGATTTTCTTATCTACCGAAGGGAATATATTATCGAGAAGAGATGCTCAGGACATCAACCTGTCAGCAATTCCACTAATGCTTGGAAATAATATATTTTTTCAAGAGAACTCAGGCATCAATAAATTCAATCAGTCTCAAGGAACCATTATTAAAAACGATATTGGGGCATGCCGGAATTTCCGCTCTGTTTGTTTTCTGTTTCATAAAGGCAAAGGGCTGATAATACTTGCGGCGAACATTGAAAGCAGGAAAATTCCGGATCATGGGTGTGTGCCCATAAATGCCGCTCCTAACCTTCGCAACAATAACAAGTTTTCATATATATGTTTCGATACCGATTTGAACATAAAATTTAGGAAGGATATTGAGAAGAAATGTCCTGATACATGGGTGTTGGATAAGGATGAACAATATATTTATGCAATTTATTCACTTGAAAAAGAGATACACAAAATCAGTGTTGAAAACTTTGAAATAGTTACTGTAGCTTATTTGCAGGAGTTTATTCATGAGCAGCCCTTCATTCATTCTAGAGGGTATATTATGCTCAAAGGAGGAAGTACGGTTTATACGTATGATAAAGATCTGACCCTCATTTCTCGCAACCGTTTGTCGGGAAACATAATATATCTTGGTCCATACAAGGAAGATAAATTCTATGCAATAACTGAGTTCAGATCGGCGTGGGAGATGGGAAGAGCCAGCAAAAGCTATATGAAAATCTATGATATAAGCTGTAATTGAAGATTAAAAGAGTAACAGTCGTTGACATTGGCAGGGGTTGTGGTTTTATTTTCTCTGCCCGAGACCACAAAACTACCAGCTGATATACTACATCCGGAAGACAGGCTCGACTGAATCAAAATGAAAAACTATGAGAAATGAAGATAAATGAAGAATTTGA
>JAEZMC010000237.1 GCA_023435805.1 Bacillota bacterium
GTTATGGAAGTCATAAGGCTGTAAAAAAATATCAAACAGCTGCGGTTCGGGAGATACCTCGCGGAGCAGAATAAAAAGCTTGTCATGCTCCTCGTTCAGCAGTCTTTCAAAATCCCTTGCGTTGTGCGTTTCCATACTATTCAGTCCATATCCGGCTTCCATCAGCACTCTCAAAGCCTGGTCAGGGGTTTGTGCATCCACCATCCTGTCAATTCCGTTTTGTCCTAAAAGCTTGTTTTCTATTGCCCGTATTCTTGAAACGGCATATATATACCGCGAATTGCTTACTCCTGGCAAACCGCCTCCCCCTTTCCCGTCAGATTAGTTCAAGATGTGAATAGGCGATTGTCTCAAGACTCTCTTGTTCTGCCCGCATCATTGCTTCAAAGGAATAGTTCATTTCCACCTCTTCGGACTGTATGATAAAACCGCCGCATATGTCAGCCGTCGTATCCGACAATTCTATATGAACGTCTCTGCCGGTCTCGGCCGCCTGTCTCCCAATATGCTCCAGCAGTTCGTTCCCCATGTGCTCCCTGTCCTTCGGGGAAAGCACGATTTTGCACGCCTCTTCCGATACCGTATCGAGAATGATCCTTGCCATCCATGCACAATACTCTTCCTCAGGCATGCTGCACAGCAGTTCAAGTGCTTTATCAAAGGCTTCCTGGACCAGCTGACGCCTGATGTTCAATTTTTCCTTACGCATTTCTATTTCCGCCAGTGCCAGTATGCGCCTGCGGATATCCGCGGCTTTTATTTCTGAGGCTTCCAGAATGCTTTTCTTTTTTTGTGCGGCTTCCCGTTTGCCCGCCTCCACAATTTTATCTGCCCTGTTCGATGCCAATATCAGCCTTGCCCGCGCATTTTCCCGGGCTTCCTGCAAAATTACTTCGTTGATCCGATCAACACCGGCCAAGTGCGGCACCTCCTTCTATTTCCATACTTAACCTGCAGTCCTGCCGCAATACCTTCCGAACCATATATCAAACCTTTCCTATTATCAGTATGGAAACAATGAGCGC
Organism: Bacillota bacterium; assembly: GCA_023435805.1. GTDB lineage: Bacteria > Bacillota > Clostridia > Acetivibrionales > DTU013 > JAEZMC01. The sequence goes on from JAEZMC010000237.1 coordinate 1,026, forward strand.
GATGATCGCAAACATTTCAACCATAAGAATCAAAATAACGGCGCGTCCGAGTCCGTCGGCCCTCTTTGCAATCATCTGCATGCACGCAACCGTGATATTTCCCTGCAGCAGGGCGGAAACCAGGCCGACCAGGGCGATGGGCAGCGACGCCACAAACAGCATCAGTCCGTCCTGTGTACTCAGCGGATCCGATCCCACCTTTGCCAGTATCAGAAACATTACAACGAAGCCGTAGATGGCCTGCGTACTGTTGGTTGCCTGTAAAACCATGACGGTGCCGAATTTTCCGGGATCCTCGGTCAATACGCCTGAACCTGCCTGACCTGCTCTTCCCATACCAATACTTGTTCCGATACCCGCAATCATGAATGCGGTTGCAGCGCCCAGCACCGCCAATACATTACCTGTCATGCCCAAAAATAGAGTGTCCACTCTGCATTACCTCCTGTAAGTTGATATATTTTGTGTCTGGCCTGAATGGCTTGAATAGCTTCCCTCCGCCAATGAAAAACCTGCTGTAGAATTCTATATATTGCAATCTGCTGGAATGTACATAAGCGCTCAAAAGTGCGATGGCAAAGTTTAAAGCGTGCCCTGCAAGCATAACGAATGTAAAAAAGACGATGGCGAACGGATGGTCCAGCCCATTCATACTGGCAATATCATAAACAATGATACCGATAACCGATGTGGCAAGTCCCAGGGCCATCAACCTGGAATAAGACAGCACATCGCTCAGGAATTTCACCACTCCGTACAGGCTGCCGATGCCCGATGTTAGCCTCTTGATAAAGCTTTTGTTCTTTCTTCCGTGCGTCAGTACAATGATAATACCGCTGCCGAACAGCATATATTTACCGGCATTCATCAGCTGGCCAACAAGCTCCGGGTTGCCGTTGTATGCGTATGGCAGCACAAAAAAGATAAAGCCGGTGAAGAAAACATACCAAACAACAACGTCAAGAAGGATATCCAGATACTTTTTCTCGCGTATCAGCTTGATGCTGTTCATCCCCAGGCCGGTGTAGATGTGTATGACACCCATCAACAGAGCGAACCCGAGAAATAATTCCGGTTGTTCTATAGGGTTAAGAAATAAGGGATATTTTCCCATCTGCGGAAGTCCAAACCAACCTCCGAACATCGCTCCCCAAAATACAGTGGAAATACCGCAATAAAGCATAAGCTTGGTAAATTTTTGCATACCTTCCTCAAGCTTTGCCTTTTTGAGCAGCAGTGCCGCCAGTATGATAAGAAACCCATAACCTGCGTCTCCCATCATCAGCCCGAAAAATAATACGAAAAAAGCACCCACAATCGTATTGGGATCATATTCCTTCGGATGCGGCAGGCTGTACAGGCTCGTAATGGCTTCCACCGATTGTCCGAGGCTGTTGTTTTTCAGCAGAACAGGATATTCTTCATCGTCGTTGGGTATTCGGATATGGACCTCGCATATCCATCGTTTTTGAAGCATTTGGACGGCGGTTCCGGATAAATGGGCCGGAATCCAGCCTCTTAGCATGAATACACTCCGGGTTTCGGCAAGACGGTCTTCCGCTCGTTTCAGATCCCGCTGTATATTGAGTACATCATATAGAATCTCCAGCTGTTCAATATCCTCGGCATAATCTTCCATATCTTTGGAAATACGTTCGCACTCCCGGTCGATCTCCACAATGCGAGCATGCGCCGCCTGTATATTCTGCTCGGGTGTCCCCTCCATACCGACGAGCGGCACCTTTGTGAAGCCGTATTGCTTTAGCACGGCACTTGCCTCACCCGACACGGATCTGTGGTACAGCAGACAGATATAGATATGCTCCCTGTCCCTGTTCAATGTCAGCAGCTGGCAGGCACCCAATTCATCGACCTTTCCCTGCAGCTCTTCCATATTGCTTCTGCGGGGTATATATCCCATCACAACCTGTGTCGTCCGGGTTGTCGTTTTTTCCAGGGGGAGATGCAGCTGTTCCCATGGGCTTAACGCAATAATCAGATTGCTGTGCTTGTTCCGTTCACTGTGGAGCTGCTCGATCCTGCTGTCACACCACATGATGGATTTTATCGTTGTCCAGAGCAGACCCTGCTCATTCACTACTCTTTCATACGCTTCTTTTGATACGGCCAGCCTGGTTCCAAACAAGCCCTTTTTTCTTTTGTCAAATTTCTCCAGTAGCTTTAAGACTTCCGATACCTTTTGTATGTTATCCTCAATCGTTTGAATTTCAGCTTCGGTCTCATTCCGGTCGACCAGAGCGCTTTTCAGCTGCTCCGGCAGTTCATCCCTGATGTCAGTGATATGGATAGCGCCAAATTCCATCAAACTCTGCAGAATTTCTTCCCTGTCGCGATATAGTCCAATCAAGGATATTTCATTCATATCAATGATTGCCATATGCTTTCACGATCCTTTCCGCCATTTCCTTCGCTGTCCGTTCCATCCTGGGAGAGGCATTTTCAAGGATTCCCCTGCATTCTTCCGCCATCTCTCCTTTTAGTATACGCACCTCCGCGAGCGCTTCCTCTTCGGCCTGCCTGAGGATCTCAACCGACTGGCTCTCCGCTTCCCTTACCGCCTCTTGCATCAGCTGAACCCTTTTCAGCTGCGCGTCTTCAAGAATTTTTTTCTCCTCTTGTTGAGCTTCCCGGTGGATGACATCTGCTTCTTCCTCGGTTTTGATTATTGTATCGATAATTGCATTGAACACTTAACCACCACCCGTCTAAAATGCATAGCTACGCCCAGCTGCTTGATTGCTGAAAGCATGCTTATCATGAAACTGTATTTTGGGCAGGTCCATACCGGCACCCGGTGAAATCCTTCATCAGACCGAGTGCCTTGAAACTCTGCTATCAATCAAAGTAGATGTTGCTCACTCAAAGATGACATCAAATGTCATGAATAACCATTAACTCGTTAAAGAATGCACTGACTCAACAACACAGCTGAACATTCTATTAAAATTGAGTACGTCTTTTATTTCCAACTTTATTTTATCTTAATTATCTTCATATTTCAAGGTTTTATTTAAATTTGTTAAATTTAGCGATTATATCTCATTACAGCTTCATTTATCTGCATAAATCATCATACTGCATCAGTTATCCCAAATCTGAATCCTCAGAGATGTTGTATCTCCAGTATTTTACATTTGACTTCGTTATATGTTGAATATAATTTTTAACAAATAAAAAACCGATATGAATGTAATCATTATCGGCCTTATTAATGGGTTTCCAGTATGTGTCATATAAACAGATCAGCGCATCAGTTCGTTCAATACAGCCTGCGTATTCAGTTCGTCAAGCTCCAGCAGGCTTTCTCTTTCGAGTATGGCTCCAAGCCCATGTGCATCGGAGGAACGGATCAGTTTGAAACCGTCAAGCTCAGGCCTGGATGCCCGGAATGAGTACTTGTCGCAATCTCTGGATATTTCCAGATACTTAATCTCCAGGTCTTCCGGTATGATGCCCAGGTTTGAAAGCATGCTATAGGACGGCCTGTCCACATGAGCGGGAATGACTGCGCCGCCAAGCTGCTTCACCTGCAGGAACACCTCATTGACCGTGAGCCTCACAGCCGTAATCAGCATGCTCTTTTCCTCTCCCACCTGCCTGTCATTTTCATCAAGGATAAGCTGGGTGCCGAAAATATCCTCGCGGTTTTGTATGGCAGGGAGCGCTTCATTAATAAGCAAATTCATGCGCAAAGCGCTTTTCACATCCGGAAAAAGGCATACCAGATGAACTTCCTCGGAAGTTTCGACTTCCATACCCGGTATGAAAAGCAGTCCATGGTTTTGAGCGCACCGGCTGACTGCCTCCAGATTGGCTCCGGAGTTGTGGTCTGTAACCGCTATAACATCCAGGCCTTTTATAAGGGCCATGTTAACGATGTTGTTGGGGGTCATATCCTTGTCCGCACATGGTGACAGTGCAGAATGGATGTGCAGGTCAACAGCATATTTCATACGCTTTACCTTTTAAAGTCGCCTTTACAGGCCGCATTCGTGGGCGATGCAGCAGATCCTGTACGCACTCAGTTCCGAACCGATCACAGGAATTCCCTCCTGCTCGGCCCTTTTCAATGTAGTCTCCTCCACTTCGATGCCCTCGGGAATGACGATGCAGGAAAGCTCTGTAAGAGTTGCCACCGCGACAATATTCAAGTGCGTATGGACAGTAACCCATGCTTCCCCTTTTTTTGCATGAGACATCACCCAGCTCAGCAGGTCGCCGCAGTGCATACCGCCCACCTGCCGTTCACTTCCAGTCTCTCCCGTAAGCATGCGCGCCCCGAGCTTACTGGCGAATTCAGATACATTCATACCGTTCCCCTCCACGTTCTGTCTCCGCCGGTACTTATACCGCGCCGGCCCGCGCAGACAAGCTAATCCTTGTCCTTGTCCATCACAGGCGGGATCTTTCCTTCCAGCTCCATCATCTGTGCCGCCAGATCCCGTACTCGTTCACGCAACTTGAAAATACAGTCGGTTTCGTTGGCAATGCCTCTGACGATATCCTCGGCAAGGGATCGGCAGCTGGGAGCGCCACAGGCCCCGCAGTCCAGACCTGGAAGCTCGTTGTTGATCTTCTCCAGTTCCTTCAGCTTTTTCATAGCCTTATCAAGATCGTTATCCAGCTTCAGAACCGGCTTATAAACAATATTTCCCTTCCAGGCCAGTTCATCCGCAAATTTTTCCCTTGGACCGATTTCCAGCGAACCTGCTTTCGCGTCGTCCACATGCTTTTTGAGTCTGGTTTTGGCGACATATACATTTTCCACCGTCAATGGCCCGCCCAGACATCCGCCCGTACAGGACAATGCCTCTATGAAGTCCACACTTTCCAGTTTGTCGTTTTCTATTTCCTCAAGTATTGTGATCACATTATGAATACCGTCAACGGCCAGGAATTTATCCGTTCCCAGCGCCAGTCCCTCACCGCCGGAATTGGCCCAACGTATCCCTTCGTAACCGGCCTGGGAAAGCTGTCCGCCGTCGTCGGCCTGCTCCAGTTTTGAGAGCAGCCTCAAATAAACATCCTTGATGGATATGACACCATCTACCGATGTATTTTGGTTTTCATATGGCGCTTTTACGCTGGTCGCCTTTGCAGCACAGGGTGTAATGAAGAACACGCCTATTTGCGAGGGATCCATGCCTTTGGTCTCAGACGCCTTCTTTTTTATGATTTTAGCCGCTACTTCCATCGGCGATTCCAGTTTGACAAGGTGATCGATCAAATTGGGGAACCGCACCTGTATCAGCCTTACAACTGCAGGGCAGGCTGAGGAAATCAGTGGTTTTTTGATACCCGGCCGTTCCAACAGGTCCCTGGTAGCTTCAGTAACATACTCCGCTGCCCTGGCCACCTCGTATACGTCATCAAAGCCTATCAGTTTGAATGCGTTCAGCAGCCTGTTGCGTGAATACTCGGGTTTGAACTGGCCATACAGAGTCGGCGCCGGTATGGCGATCTTGTATGGGTAGGAATTTATTGTTGAAAACTCATCCGTTATGGCTTTCTTAGCATGGTAAGGGCAAACCCTGATACATTCACCGCAGTCGACGCAACGCTCGTTGATGATGCGCGCCTTGCTTTTACGCACCCTGATTGCCTCAGTCGGGCATCTTTTGATACAATTCGTACATCCTCTGCATTTTTCCTCATCAAGTGTTACAGAGTGAAAATAATTACTCATTGCCTCACCTCTTTACAAAGCCCTTCATTCTTATTTAAAATATACGGTTATTGTCAAAGTCGTTCCTTTTCCGACCTCCGTTTCGATATTCAGAAGATCGGCATACCTCTTGATATTCGGCAGCCCCATGCCTGCGCCGAAGCCCATTTCCCTAACCTCGTCGCTGGCAGTTGAATAACCTTCCTGCATGGCCAGATCGATGTCGGGTATTCCCGGGCCATTGTCGCTGATCCTGACCTCAATCTTATCATTGTCGATTTCGATGTCTGCTGCTCCACCGTTTGCATGTATGACAGCATTAATTTCAGCCTCATACATGGAAACCGCCGTTTTTTTAACCTGAACCGGGTCAATACCGAGCTGCACCAACACCTTTTTCACGTTGCTTGAAGCCTCACCCGCATAGGTCATATCGTTTGCAGGTATTTCATAATGCAGTTTCATCAGGCTGCCGCTCACTTTTAAACACCCTTTCCGGTCAAGCCAGCTCCATATAGCTTGCCGCAGGCAATAAACATGGAATGGCAGGTAGTCATGACGATCATTCCTTTTTCTTCGGCCAGATCCAGTATCATCTGTCCCGGGTTTTTCCCCCTGACAAATACAATTGCCTTGATGTCCATCATTTCAGCGGTTCTTATGACCTGAGGGCTTACAAGCCCGGTGAGAAGCAAAACATTTTCCTTCACATATGCCATTACATCACTCATCAGGTCCGAGCCGCATGCAGCCCGTATTTCCATTTCCATGTCGTCACCGGTCAGCATGTCCGCATCCAGTATTTCTACAATCTCTCTCACTTTCATATACATTGCCCCTTTCAAATGGTGACATTCACTGATCGCACCAGTATGGCAGGAATGACGCCATTCCTATTTTAACATAAAACAGACGTGAATGCCATTATCATGGCATTCACGCCAGCATATAAACAGAACATATTTTTTACTCCGGTACTCCAAGGCGATGACCGTTTATTACGCCTTATCCCTTCAGCCCGCCTGCATTCGCTTTATTTCTTGATCTGATTCTCTTCAACGGCATTTTTTACTATATCCTCCGGAACGATGATCTGAAAATCACCATTGAAATCACTGTTTTTCACAGTGACCCAGATGTCCGTTTTGGCGGTGGACTTCCCGGAAATCTGGGTTGAACTGGCATTTAAAGAAATACTGTTCACCAGGTATGTATTGCTGTTCAAAGAGATCTCGACAGTAAACAGGTCGAATTTCACCGCGTCCTCTCCAATCATCTGGCTGGCAGCCCCCTGGCCTGCCATGGACTTTTCGAGAAGCTGGTTCAGATACACATTTCCTTTTAAAAGGATTTCATCCGGACGGACGTCAGGCATCCGGACAAGTCCGGCACATAGAGAATCGTTGGCCAACAGCATCTCCATATTGCTCTGGTCTTCAAACAGCATGTCATATTCGGCCGGCAGATAGGTCTTTTTTTCCCACGTCTGATTCAACGGATCCTGGAAATAGGAGACATTCTTGTTGTAATAGGTGTCCGTTATGATCTCCATGCCGAGCATATCCATGTTCATTTTCATATACATCTGCTTTTGCAGCTTATCTATATTTGCTTCAACATTCATTTTTATATTCATGGTGATTTGCCCTGATTTGACCGTTCCCTTCAGATCTGTCACCTGTCTGTATTTGCCGGCCTGCTTCATGGCTTCGTCGGACCGGTCCAGTATTTGACGGATTTGATCAAATTGTACCGCATCGCAAACCAAAATCGCATTGGAAGAGCCGTCCCATACGACTTTCTTGCCCAGAGTCTCGGCCACAAATCTGAAGGGAATGTAAATGCGCTGGTTTTTGTTATATCCAACCGGCGCTATGTTCAGCTTCACGGGCTGGTCGTTTACATAGGCAATCTGATTGCCTACGGCAAGATATAGCTTGGTTTGATCCTTATATACTGTGACACTTTTTTCATTTGCGTTGTAAACAATATGCGTATCGTCATTGGGAACACCAAGGTTTACCAGCAGCTCACGCAGTGGGAGCAACGTATTCTGCCCGATACAGATGGGTACATCCTGAAACTGCGTCAATTTGCCCTCCATAATGATTTTGACGTCAGGCACTTCGAGGATTTCCGCCGGATTTGCCGCAAATGCGGCTGCTGCCGGCACTATAAAGATCAGAACAATAATCAGTATGGATAGGATTAGCTTTTTCATTTGCTCAGCTCCTTTTTCTTTTATCCGCTTTATACTATACTTTTAAACAAGCGCAAATATAACTCCAATTTATTCTCACCGGGTTTCACGGGGACAGGTTGTCACGTTGACGGGTCCGCTGACAGCCCGGTCAGCGATAAACACTCTAAAAAGTCACTTTTTCGCTTCTATTAATTTATCATTCATTCACATTTCCCATGGTTTGCAAAAAGACATGACTGTACTTTCAATATGCAGGATAATAAGGTCCTGTCATCAAAAAATACGTTGTTTGGAGGAAAGATAAAAAATATACTGTAACGTCTATATGATTCGAGTAATTTCACAGCAGGTAGTCTTTTAGCAATTGTTTCGCCTCATCGACCTGTTCCGTCATGACAAGCACTCTTGCCGGCAAACCTCCGGGAGCTACTCCAAGATCTTCTCCCTGGATAAAATATATAATACCTTCACTTTCAAAAACGGACTTTATCTGAGCAACATCAGAAAATTTATAAGTAGTATATATAAGCTCAAAATCGGTATGTTCATTTCTTGTACCGGGAGGGTTTTTATCCTCTTCCTGGCGGAGGGTTTCCACCAGCGGAACCTGACAATCGGTGCAGGTAGTATACCCTTCCCTGTATTCACATTTACATTTCGGACAAAACATCATAACCCTTCTTTCCGGCAACAATCGCCATGGTTATATATTATTATACCATAATTGGAATATATATCAATTCCCTGACAACTCATAGGCTATTCATCGCCTTTTGCGAGCTTTTTTTCTTCCTGCCTTCGTTTCTTTTTGTTTTTCAAATCATTTTCCTGCACCCTGGTCCGGGGATTGATCACCCAGCTGTTACGGATTTCTTTTAATAAATCAATCGTACTTTTCTTTTTCTTCATCCACATCACCTCTCGCGCGCCTTCCGGCCCCTGCTCATGCCGTCCAACAACTCTGCCTCCGTCCGCCGCTCCCTACCCTGCCTGCTCCGCTGCCACCTGTCAGCAGTCCCGCTTCTTGCCCCTCATCCATTGCCTGCGCTTCCTCCTTTTTGCATATCTACTCCTCGTACTGGTTGAATATGCCTCTTTTCCTGTATCGCGTATGCAGCAATTCGTGGGATTTATGTCCAAGGGGAGCTTTCAGGAATGCCTCGTACAGCTTGATGACAGCCGGGTTTTCATGGGATTTCCTCAGCGGCTTGCCTTCATCCTCCCTGTATATAGCCTCCAGCCGCTTTTTCCTGATGGCGTCACTGGTAGGCCTGGGTTGTCC
>JAEZMC010000273.1 GCA_023435805.1 Bacillota bacterium
GGTTCGGGGTATCTGGATGAGGATGACCCGGTGGAGCACTGGAAAAAAATCAGTGCGGAGCAGGAAAGATGGGTACGGTATCTCGATACGAAAAGCAGGCTGCGAATCGTTTCAAAAGATACCGATCTCCATGTGGGCATCAAGGGCAGAAAATGGATCAATTGCGATGGAAAGGCCAATTTCCCGGATGGAGAGATTTTCACCTCGCCGGTGGAAACAGATATTGACGGCTATATTAGCTTCAGTTTTCCTGGGATTTATGCCGGTAAGGAAATAGAAGGCATCCGACTCGATTTGGAAAAGGGCAGGGTCGTCAGAGCTACCGCGCGGAAGGGTGAAGACCTGCTGCAGGCGCTGCTGCAAACCGATGAAGGCGCAGCCCGTTTCGGAGAGGTGGCCATCGGTACGAATTACGGCATTCAGAAGTTTACGAAAAATATGCTGTTTGATGAGAAAATAGGCGGGACAGTCCATATGGCAATCGGAGATTCCATACCCGAGGCCGGCGGCTTGAACCGTTCGTCGATTCACTGGGACATGCTGTGCGATATGCGGGAAGGCGGCAGGATCTACGCAGACGATGAACTGTTCTATGAAAACGGCCAATTTATCAAAACGGTCATCGAATAAGGAAATGAACGTGGGCGGAAATCAACTGAAACCGATAAGGAAATTTTCAAGGCAGGGATATTTAGGGTCAGGTCGGCAGCATGCAGGCAGCAAAAGGAAAGCAGCATTCGTTGTGATCCTGCTTTCTCTTGTCCTATTGCTTCCGGCTTGCTCCGTGCTTAGCCGGAACGACGGCTCTGTCATCGGAACATCTATTCAGGGGACAACGGTTCCGGAAACAACAACCAACCGGGAAACCACTGACGGCCCGGAAACAACAGCCAGCCGGGAAACCACAACCGGACGGGGACCGACGAATGGCTATCATCAGACAGAGCCTGGGCCTGCCGAAACATCGGAAACCGGCGGTATGGAGGCTGAAGCCGACATCAGGCGGCAAATAGCCGGAATGAGCCTGGACGAGAAAATCGGCCAGCTGTTCATTGTCGGTTTTGATGGTTACAAAACAGATGAAAAAGTCAGAAGCATGATCCAAAACAATCATGTCGGCGGGATCATCCTGTTCCGCGGCAATATCAAAAACGCCGGGCAGCTGCTGGATATGACGAATACGCTAAAAAGCGCAAATAGCGAAAACCGCGTGCCGCTTTTTATATCCGTGGATGAAGAGGGCGGACGAATCAGCAGACTGCCTGCGGAGCTGCACAAGCTCCCATCAAATCAAAGCATCGGGGAGGTGGGCAGTACAGCCTTTTCCTATGAAATAGGCGGTATTCTTTCAGAAGAGCTCCGGACCTTCGGTTTCAATCTGGATTTTGCGCCGGTTTTGGATATACACAGCAATCCCCGAAATACGGTGATAGGCGATCGTTCTTTTGGCAATAATGCAGAAATTGTAACCAAATTGGGCATTCAGACCCTGAAGGGAATCCGGGACGGAGGTATTATACCAGTCGTCAAGCATTTCCCCGGACATGGGGATACGGAGGTTGACTCCCATGTCGGACTTCCTTCCGTCAGTCATGAGCTGGACAGGCTGAACAGCCTTGAACTGGTTCCCTTCCAGGAAGCCGTCAGCCAACAGGCCGACGCAGTAATGGTCGCACATATCCTTTTAGACAGGGTGGACAGCGAAAACCCTGCTTCCATGTCCAAAAGGATCATTACCGGACTTTTGCGGGATGAAATGGGCTTTGACGGCGTTGTGATGACGGACGATATGACCATGGGTGCGATTTTGCAGAATTACGATATCGGCGAGGCGGCGGTCAAAGCGATCCTGGCGGGAAGCGATGTGATTCTGGTGTGCCATGGCTATGACAGGCAGTCGGCTGCGATAGAAGCGGTACGGTCCGCTGTCGGAAGCGGCTTGATACCGGCAGACAGAATCGACGGGAGTGTGTACAGGATATTGAAGCTGAAAAACAAGTATGGCTTGACCGACGCGGTTGACAGCACAAAGCAGGTTAATATGGAAAAGCTCAACCGGAGGATCGATACGGCTATAAACCGGTATATGCCGCGTTAAGCGGCTAATTCCGCCGCTTTGGCCGCATGCCGGTATTCCCGGAGGTGAATGTAAATGGCCTCCGGTCCTTTTGCGATTCTATTATTTCAAATTGATGAGTCAAATGTTATAATAAATAAGTATGTTGAGGAAAAATAAAATGCATCACTGCAGTATAAACGGAGGAACGGATACCATTGAGCAAAAGGGAAAACATACTGGTCCCTGAAGATGAGATGTTCAAACAGGACGCATTCATGCATTCTGTGCGTGAACTGAATCCTGAGGCGGATAAAAAATACACCATCAGCACCTTCGGCTGCCAGATGAATGAGAATGATTCTGAAAAGCTGGCCGGGATGCTGGAGGCGATGGGTTATACACACACGGAGAGGGTCGAGGAATGCGACCTGATTCTGTACAACACCTGCTGTGTCAGAGAAAATGCAGAATTGAAGGTATATGGGCATCTGGGCTCGCTGAAGGCGTTGAAAAACCGCAAGCCCGGCATGATCATTGCCGTTTGCGGCTGTATGATGCAGCAGAAGGATGTGGTAGACCATATCCTAAAAAAATACAGGCAGGTGGATTTGATATTCGGGACACATAATCTTCACAGATTCCCCGAACTGTTATACAGCGCATTGAACTCTAAAACGCCGGTAGCCGATGTCAGCGATTCAGACGGCTTTATTGCCGAAGGAATGCCCATCCGGCGCGAGCATGGCATCAAAGCATGGGTTACGATCATGTACGGCTGCAACAATTTCTGCTCCTACTGTATCGTCCCCTATGTCAGGGGGCGTGAAAGAAGCCGGAGACAGACGGATATCACAGATGAAGCAAGGCTTTTGGGCCGCCAGGGCTTTAAGGAGATCACACTGCTGGGGCAGAACGTGAACTCCTACGGCAGGGATTTGAAGGACGGCAGCAGCTTTGCAAAGCTGCTGTACAGTCTGGAAGAGGTGGAAGGCATCGAACGGATCCGTTTCATGACCTCGCATCCGAAGGACCTGTCCGATGAGCTGATTCTTGCCATGAGGGATTGCAGAAAGGTTTGCGAGCATTTGCACCTGCCCGTTCAGTCCGGCAGCAATGCAATACTTGAAGAAATGAACAGGAAATACACCAGAGAGCATTATTTCGAGCTGGCGGATAAAATCAGGGCACAAATTCCGGGCATCGCGCTGACTACGGATATCATCACAGGCTATCCGGGGGAAAGCGACGCTGATTTTGAACAAACGCTGGATCTGATCGAACGGATCAGGTTTGATTATGTATATACCTTCCTCTATTCCAAACGTACCGGTACACCGGCGGCAACGAAGGAGGAGCAGGTAAGTGAGGAGATAAAAAAGAAGCGGTTTGACGCATTGCTTGACCTGCAGAACCGCATCGGCAGAGAACTGAACGCGCCGCTTCTCGGAAAGAGGATGGAGGTGCTGGTGGAGGGACTGAGCAAGAACAGCATCAATACGCTCAGCGGACGTACGCGAACAAATAAGATAGTCAATTTTAAAGGCAGTACGGACCTGACCGGAAGGCTTGTAAGCGTGATGATTGAAAATACGGGCACCTGGTCGCTGGACGGCAGGCTTGAATGAAAATAGAACAGGATGGTAAAGGAAGGTAGCGATATTTATGGATATACTGATAAAAGCAAGGGAATTGGGAGAACTGCTGGGTGATTCACCGGAGCTGCTAAGACTGAAAAAGGCCGAAACCTCACTGGAGGGCGATGACCGCGGCATGGGACTGATGGAGGACTACAGGCTGCTGCAAATCGAACTGGTGAAGGCCACAAGGGAAAAGAAAGGTGAGGTCCAGATCGGAGAGGTACGGGATATGCTGGTGTCGAAGCAGGAGGAGATCAACAGCTATTCTGTCACTTCAGAGTATCTGGAAGCGAAGGCTGCTTTCGACAGCCTGATGAAGAACGTCAATGACGTGATTACCTTTGCCATCACCGGAGAAACCTGTTCACCGTCGAATTGCTCATCCTGCGGCGGCGGATGCGGATCGCACTCCTGAGCGGAGGTTGAAATCACCCGGTATGGGTTGGATTATGGAATGAAGCTTATACAAGTGAGGTCGGAGCGATGCCTGTCACACCAATGATGCAGCAATATCTGGACATGAAGGAGCAATACAGGGATTGCGTTCTTATGTTCAGGCTGGGCGATTTTTATGAAATGTTTTTTGAGGATGCCATTCTTGCATCCAGAGAGCTTGAAATCACGCTGACCGGCCGGGATTGCGGCCTGGAAGAAAGGGCACCCATGTGCGGAGTGCCTTTTCATGCTGTGGACGGGTATATATCCCGTCTGATCGTAAAGGGCTACAAGGTAGCCATTTGTGAACAGGTCGAAGACCCCGCCCTCGCCAAAGGTATTGTCAGAAGGGAAGTCATCCGTGTCGTTACGCCGGGTACGGTTACCGACATGTCAATGCTGGATGAGAAAAAGAACAACTATCTTGTTTCCATATATGCAAAAGGCCACATGTACGGGTTTGCCGCCGTGGATGTTTCCACCGGCGAATTCTCCACCACGCGAATTACCTGGGGAAACACGATAAACAAGCTGCTGGATGAAACAGCGAAATATTCCCCGGCGGAAATAATCACAAACCAGGCGCTGTATAGTGATCCGGGTACGGTCGGTCAGCTGAAGGCGCGTTTCAATGCCTATATCTCGCCGCTGGAGGATTTCTGCTATGAGGAGGGCCATGCGGCAGAGCTGCTGAAACAAAGGCTCGGCGCAGGAGCATTGCCCCAGGAGACGGCAGAGCTGTGTATCAATGCATGCGGCGCGCTGCTTTACTACCTGGAACAAACACAGAAGGCCGGGCTTGAACATATTCAAAAGATTACGCCCTACAAGCTTGAAGAATATATGATGCTCGACATTTCCACCAGAAGAAATCTGGAACTCACTGAAACCATGCGCGAAAAAGCGCGCAAGGGTACGCTGCTGTGGGTCCTCGACAGAACCATGACTTCCATGGGAGCTAGAACATTGCGCAGATGGGTGGAGCAGCCGCTGGTCAATATCGGCGATATCAGCGAAAGGCTGGAGGCCGTGGCGGAGTTCAAGGATAAATTCATGGTACGCATGGAGCTGCGCGAGCTGTTTAAAAGGATTCACGACATCGAACGGCTGATGGGCAAGATCGTTTTGGGCAGTGCCAATTGCAGGGAACTGATCGCACTGAAAAATTCGCTTTTGCAGTTGCCGTACATAAAGGAAATACTTACCGGCTGTGCATCCCAACTGGCTGTCCGGAACAATCAAATCATGGAAAGCCTTGAGGATATATGCGGACTCATCGAAGATTCCATTATGGAGGAACCGCCCGTATCCGTCAAGGAGGGCGGGATCATCAAAACAGGCTATCATGCGGAAGTGGACAAGCTGAGAAGTGCGACTACGGACGGAAAGCAGTGGATTGCATCGCTGGAGGCTGCCGAAAAGGAAAAGACCGGTATTAAAAGCTTGAAAATAGGCTTCACAAAAGTGTTCGGCTATTATCTTGAAGTAACCAAATCCTATTATCACCTTGTACCCCCGGAATATATCCGGAAGCAGACGCTTGCGAACTGCGAGCGGTTCGTCACCCAGGAGCTGAAGGAGATGGAGGAAACCATTCTCGGAGCGGAGGCAAAAATTATCGATCTGGAATACAGGCTGTTTGCGGAAATACGGGAACGCATTGCCTGCCAGGTAGGCAGGATAAAAAGTACGGCGGCCTGCCTGGCTGAGCTGGACGTGCTGTGCGCTCTCGCGGAGGCGGCTGACCGTGAAAACTACTGCAGACCGGAGGTAAATGCCGGCGGAGTCATTCGGATAGAAGCGGGCAGACACCCCGTTGTCGAGAAGATGCTGGAACAGGGCGCCTTCGTGCCAAATGATACCTATCTGGACCTGGAAGAGGACAGGCTTTCCATTATTACTGGGCCTAATATGGCCGGAAAATCCACCTATATGCGCCAGGCGGCGCTGATCGTGCTGATGGCGCAGATCGGCAGCTTTGTTCCGGCAGCTTCCGCTGAGATCGGCGTGGTGGACAGGATATTTACCAGGGTTGGCGCTTCCGATGATCTGGCAGCGGGCCAGAGCACGTTCATGGTGGAGATGTCGGAGGTGGCGTGCATACTGGAAAATGCAACCTCAAGAAGTCTGCTGGTACTGGACGAAATCGGCAGGGGGACAAGCACATTTGACGGGCTCAGCATTGCGTGGTCCGTTATTGAATATATTTCGGACAGAGAAAAGGTGGGGAGCAGAACGCTGTTTGCCACCCATTATCATGAGCTGACGGAGCTGGAAGGCAAACTGACGGGTATAAAAAACTACTGTATTGCCGTCAAGGAAAAAGGCGAGGACATTATTTTCCTCAGGAAAATCATCAGGGGAGGCGCGGACGGAAGCTACGGAATTCAGGTGGCAAGGCTTGCCGGTGTGCCGCAGCCGGTCATTGACAGAGCGAAGGAGCTGCTGAAGGAGCTGGAGGAGGCGGATATCAGCAAGCATCGGTCCAGAAGGAAAAAAGTGACTCTGGACGGGCAGGTTGAGCTGTTCATTCCAAGCGGCAGTGAAGATAAAGCCGGCAAGGATGTGCTGGAAGAGCTGAAAAATATCGATGTCTCGACCATTACAC
>JAEZMC010000294.1 GCA_023435805.1 Bacillota bacterium
ACACCGGCTCCTCTGCGGGCAAATTCATTGACGATGCAAAGCCCTATTCCGTTGGCACCGCCTGTTATGACGCATATCTTATTATTAAAATCCATACCGGAACCCCCGTTAAAGCAGAAATATAAAACAGTCTTCCGGGAAAGAATGCACACCTTATTACCATATCATATTTTTTGAAGCTTTGGAAGCAATGTACCTTGGAGCGGGAAATGGAAAGCTTCCGGACGGAACAATATTACAGGTGCCGGGCTTAAGCAGCTGTTCAGGCCAGGCTTTGCTTTACGGAAAAGAGCATAAGTAAAACCGGAGAGGTTTTAGCCTCCCCGGTTCTCTTTAGCGGCCATCAGATGATGGCCACCTCCATTTCAATCTTCAATTCAGATCACTCCTTTCTGCAAAGAGTCGGCTCCGGAAGCCGCATTGCACACGATATCATGTACAGTCTGATTATACTGCGCCGTCTCCCCGGGCTCAAGTGAATAAATAACTATAATCATACTTTCCCGGCTTTCATGCTGTCTTTTGCC
The DNA here is from genome assembly GCA_023435805.1 of Bacillota bacterium. Taxonomy (GTDB): domain Bacteria; phylum Bacillota; class Clostridia; order Acetivibrionales; family DTU013; genus JAEZMC01. The sequence goes on from JAEZMC010000294.1 coordinate 528, forward strand.
TCCCCCACCCTTGCGGAAAGATTTCGTCCGCTCAGGCACACATAGCTGCAAAGACCGCATCGAATACATTTGTCCGGATTGTATTTGACTGCTTCCTCCCATTTTTCCTCATCCGCCAGCTCAGCAATTTTATAAACCGGCAGACCCCTGGGACAATTGGAGGCACAAGCGGCGCACTTTGAGCAGAATGGAGATTCCTTATACCTTGGCAGCTCCGAAACTGCAATAAAATTTGTATTTTTATCCACCAGTTCATCGTCATCCGCCATATGTGCCTGCATGATTCCTCCGCCTGCATAAACCGGCTGCCTCGATGGAAAAACAGCATCGATCACGCGCTGGATGCTGTCGCCTGTTTTAACCTTTACCGTCCGGGCTTCAGCCGTTTTTAAATCAGCAACGGTGATATATTTATCGGACATTTTCTTATTCATAAAAACAGCTTCATAAATGGCAATCACTGTCTGTACATTCAATACCAGTATCCCCTTATCAGCAGGTATGGTATCGTCAGGCAGCTTCATTTTCAACACGTTTTCAATCAATAGCTTCTCAAACCCGACCGGGAAAAAATCCTTTACCGTACGCAGCCTGACAGGCTCCGGGAAAGCCAATCCCTCCGCATTTTTCACCGCGAGATAAACACCTGAAAATTCCATACAGCGGCAAACGGCCAGAATACCCCTGTATATATCCGCCGCACGGTTATGCAGCAGCCATTTGTCGTGAACCAGGCCGGGGTCGCATTCCGCACCGTTTATAATGAAATATTTCCTTTCTGAATTGGAGGCTGCTACCGCATTGATCTTTTCTGCGGCAGGAAAAGCTGCACCGCCGCAGCCGTAAACCGTATTTGTCCTGATTCTTTCCAGCACCCTATCCGGTGTCATATCACCAGCAAGGTCCGGAATGTCCTGTTCTGCACCTGGAGTCTGAACAGCTCCATGCTCTGCAGCTGTTTCTTCCAATACTGTTACACCCGATCTTTCAGGGCGTTGTTCATCCGGCGTATTGGCTTCAGCTCTACTGGTCAGGTCCTGAATAGGACTGCCATAATCAGCTGCCGCAAAAGGGCTTTTGATGACAGGGGGCGAATAAAAAAGATGTTTTTGCGGTTTACTGCTATAGTCTTCAATCAGGTAGGAAATCAGATTGAAAATGATGAACGTCATGGCTGTTGTCAGAGCCGGATTTGCTGTCTGAAGCGGCAAAAAGCCGGTTATGAGTCCGCCTGCGAAGCCTGCTGCTTTTAAAGGTGTTGATGTGACAGGATCCGTTATGACCAGGCAGCCCAGAAACAATGCGTTTGTCATGATGTAAGGCACCGAGGCCGGTTCACCCGTCAGCGCCGCAAGCAGCATCCCGAAAAGGAGACCAAGTGATGCAAAAGGCCTGAAAAGTGCAAAAGGAAGTGAAAAAAGCAAGGCCGGCAGTAGCAGCAGCGTCGGTTCAATCGGAAGACCGGTATTTTTGAAGAGGATGCAGGTGACTAAATACCCTGTAATGGCCGGATTCACTGTATTTTTACCCGTGCCGCCCCACAGCAGCTTTCCGAGGATTATGGCGGCCGTAATACCTGCGAGCCGGCCCCATAGAGGTATGCCCGGTGTCATTACCTGAAGGATTCCTGCAGTTACTGCCGCGGAAACGGAGCAAACCGGACGTTTGTACCTGATGTACCCGCCAATGGCATCGATCATCAGCCCCAGCGCAAGGACAGCAAGAAAAGCCGGTATCTCCAGCGGATTTTTCACCCATTGCGGTACCATATACAACAGCAATACGGCAAATAAAGCGGTCATAATATGTTCATTCGACCAACGGCGCCGGATCAGCGGATACGCCCTCATTTTTTTACACCTGCAAAAAATCCATGCAGCCGATGAATACCGGATCCGAAAAGCATCATCGGACAGGCGACCACCGTATCGATTCCGGAAGCGGCACACTCGTCCAATATTTCCCTGTCCGCTGTTTTACCGGGTTGAAATAATATTCTTTTTACTCCGCTTTCCCTGATCTGTTTCACGGCCTTTTTGGCATTTTCGCCGTTCAGGAGGATATAGGCGGTGGATGGCACCTTCTGAAGCTCTTTGAGGTCGCTGTAGACTTTTACGTCATATTTCGCATTTTTCTTCGGATTGAATGGAAACACCTTGATACCCGCATCGGTAAAAGCTTTGTAGATGGAATTGCTGAATGCCTGCCGGCGGCTTGAATACCCCATGAAAAGAACCTCGTTGTCTGCAAAGAAGTCACGATTGAGTTTGGACATAAAACACTACTCCTTCCATTTTATACTTACAAAACCATATATATTTACGTATGATTTTAAGAATAGTTTATCCGTTTGCCTCCCCTTCCAGTTTTATTTTCCATAAAAATCTGTATAAAGGGACAAGTAGCTGAAAATCGCGTTTCAAATCGTCTGCAAGAGCGGCTGAGAACAGCTTTTCCTCAGGCTTTCTGGTACACATAAAATAGATATTCTTCCTCTGATACCATTCCAGCAGATCCTCGGACTTCTCTCCGGCATACAGCTTTTTATACCGGTCTCCTTCCATGGTAAACACGCGCTGACTGCGGTATTGCTTATCTGCAGCAGCAAAATCGGGATTCCGTTCGTCAATCAATTCCCTCAGACGGTTCATGGTTTCCTTGGTTGTCGTATAGAAGCCCATACCATAGCGGTACAGGTGCGGTGTGATTTCAAAGAAAAAGCAGGGATCCAGGACCCAGTCCCTCCCCACCCTTCTGAACGTAATCCATACGGAACTTTTATAAGGGGATTTATTTTTTGAGAACCGCACGTCGCGATAAATACGGGAGATGGTTTTTCCTATCTCCGCCCTGGTTTCAAAGCCCGGATCAATGGTAAGCATGTATCCGGACAATGTTCTTACCAGACCTTTGAACGGTTCCACAACATGCTCCAGATAGGCTTGCTTGTTTTCTTCGAACCATGGCTTGTTATTGTTGAATTCCAATTCTAGTAAAAATTTGAAGGTTTCCGTAGAAAAACCTTTAAACGTCTCGTTCATCTCCATATTCCTTCATTGCTCCTCTTCTTCACATTGGGCTAGCTTACGGCTGTCCTCAGTAGTATTTATCGGTATGGAACGATCAAATGGTCCCGGTTTATACATTCAACAGCACGATAATGATCGATGTAAGGCTCAGACACAAATTTACAAGGCACAGGAACCATACAACCTGTTTCGGGTTGAGCCCCGCCGACAGCAGCCTGTAATGGGCCTGACTCCGGTCGGCCTTGTATACAGGCTTTCCTTCAATAAACCTTTTTATCACTACAAACAAGTTATCAAAAATGGGAACACCCAGCGCAAGTATCGGCACGAACAGGGAAAGCACAGTCGCCTGCTTGAAGGCGCCGTCCAGTGCGATGATCCCGAGCATGAAACCCATAAAACCGGCTCCGGCGTCACCCATATAGATGCGTGCAGGCGGTTTGTTATACCTCAGGTAGCCCAACGCCACACCGACCAGTATGATGGCCATCAGTGCCGGTTCCGATTGATTTTTGGTTAAGGCGACGATAAACAGTGTGATCGCGGAAATAGTGGATAAGCTGCCGGCAAGACCGTCGAGTCCATCAGAAAAATTGATGACGGTGGTCACGCCGAATATCCAGGTGACGGACAGAATGAACTGCAGCCAGGGCGGAAGCCAGACATATTCATGTGTAAACGGGTTGGCAAAACCGGTGAATACGATACCTGAAAAGTAAACAATAACGGCTGCGGAAAGCTGGACAATAAACTTTGGAAATGCCGGAAAGTCCGCACCGTGCGTTTTATACCAATCATCTACGATGCCGATGGACAGAACCAATGCTCCTCCGCATAGGATACCGAGATTTTGCCTGCTGATACCGCCTGAAAACAGGATGTAAGTAAGGATGAAACCTGCAAAAATCCCAATTCCGGCCAGATGCGGCACCGGCTCCTTATGGATCTTCCTTTCAGTAGGTACATCAACAAAGCCGATTTTCACGGCGAATTTTCTCAATGGTGGTATGGATATATATACCGCTGAAAATGCTAATAAAAAAGCCAATAAATAAGCGATTTTCATCACATCCTCTTCATTTGCTTCGCTGATGACAACGATGTAACATTACCTTGGTCAAGCTTTAGCGGTGCTTTTCCATGTCAAAAGCGGGACCGTTATTCCCTTACTTATTATACCACAGCAAAAAAAATATACTACCAGAAAAATGGTAATGAGCAGGCTGTGATTTACATGAATTTACTTGTTGTTTTCGAAAATAAACTGGCACTTGTCGGCGCGGTATTTGGCAATGACATATTCGACCGGCTGTCCGCTTTTTGAATATAGCAGGTTGTCAACCTTTATGAGTGCATGGCCGATTTGAACCTGTAAATACTGTGCTTCAGCCTGGGTCGTATACACTACCTCGAGGGAGCTTTTTGTTTTGACGGGCAGCAATGGATATTTACCCCTCAATATATCGTAGGATGGCTTTTTGGCTTTGATATCCTCAATAATTTCGGGAAATAAGCCTAGCGGTATATAGGACGTATTAAGTGAAAGGATGCTGTTTTTATCAACTGTCACAAATATTACTTCAGCATATTCCTGGTGCTGTACGGTATGACCTGTCGTTCCAAATACGTTTTCAAGGCATGGTACGTCGCTCATCTTGACAGCACGTAATGACAATATGTCATGCTGCCCAGGGTTCTGGCTATCCAGAATGGAATCGGTAAAGCCGGTGAAGTTTTTAATATCCACCTTCGACTTAGATTTGGCAACAAAGGTACCTTTACCTTTTTCCTTATACAGATATCCATTGTTGGTAAGCTCGCTGATCGCCTGACGTACGGTAGGCCTGCTGATATCGTACTGCTCGCATAACTCCTGCTCCGAAGGGATTTTGGATTCTCCCTGAAATTCACCGGACTCGATTTTTTGGATAATGAGGTGTTTTAATTGAGCATATAAAGGCACATTACTGTATTTATTTATCACAATACGACCCTCCATATAAGTAAGCATAGCAGCACATAATTACATCATTACTAATAATATATGATTCAGTGTCACAATTCAACATAATTCTTTAATATTTTGTAGGAATTGCGCCATATCCATAAAAAACGGCTGTCAGCAAGGACAGCCGCTGCGTTATACCTTTAATTCAACTTGCACACCCTCCGTTTTGATTCCGTTGAGCTTGGGCTTTACGTGCTCTTCGATAAATTCCTCCACCTGCTGAGCTGAACGGCCGATATAGCTGGAAGGCTTCATAACGGCGCTCATTTCCTCCATATCCAGGCCGAAAGCCTGATCCGCCACGATGCGTTCGACAAGATCATTTTTCAGTCCGTAGAGTTTTACCTGCTTGCCCGCCTCCATGGAATGAATGCGTATCCTTTCATGGAGCTCCTGTCTGTCTCCCCCTCTTTTAACAGCCTCCATCAGGATGTTCTCCGTCGCCATGAACGGAAGTTCTTCCAGCACATGCTTTTCAATCACCTTCGGATATACCACAAGACCGCCGGCAACGTTGATGTAAATATTCAGTATGGCGTCAACGGCAAGGAAAGCCTCCGGGACACTGATGCGTTTGTTTGCCGAATCGTCCAGCGTTCTCTCGAACCACTGTGTGGCAGCCGTCATGGCAGGGTTAAGGGCGTCGATCATGACATACCTGGCAAGCGAGCCGATTCTCTCCGCGCGCATCGGATTGCGTTTATAGGCCATGGCGGAGGAGCCGATCTGCTTGTCCTCAAAGGGTTCCTCCAGCTCTTTCATGCTCTGCAGCAGTCTCATATCGTTGCTGAATTTGCTTGCACTCTGGGCGATGCCCGACAGCACGTTCAATACCCTGCAATCCTGCTTTCTTGTATAGGTTTGCCCGGATACGGCATATACGCTTTCAAAGCCCATTTTAGCCGCGATCAGGCTTTCCAGCTTCTTCACCTTTTCTCCGTCGTTGTCAAACAGGTTCATGAAGCTGGCCTGTGTACCGGTCGTACCTTTGCTGCCCAGCAGCTTCATTGAAAAAAGCACATACTCAAGGTCCTCCAGGTCGATCAGCAGGTCCTGGATCCAGAGTGTAGCCCTCTTCCCCACCGTTACGAGCTGTGCCGGCTGATAGTGGGTGAAGCCCAGCGCAGGCATGCTTTTGTATTCCATGGCAAATTCCGAAAGCTTTTCGATGACGAGGGCCAGCTTTTGGCGGATCAGCTCAAGCCCATCGCGCATGATGATGATGTCGGTATTGTCGCCGACATAGCAGGAGGTTGCCCCCAGATGGATGATTCCCCTGGCTTTGGGACACTGCTCGCCGTAAGCATGTACATGAGCCATGACATCATGGCGTACTTCCTTTTCTTTTTCCTCAGCCACGGAATAATTGATCTCATTCATATATTGTTTCATTTCTTCAATTTGTTCATCTGAAATATTGAGCCCAAGTTCCTTTTCCGCTTCAGCAAGAGCGATCCAGAGCCTCCGCCAGGTTTTGAACTTCTTATCGGGGGAAAACAGCATTTGCATTTCCTTGCTTGCATATCTCGCGTTAAATGGACTCTCATATGTGTTTCTCACTGTTACGTACCTCCGTCAGGTTACTACCAACAATCTTATTATACAAAAAAAGTGCGAGATTAAGCAATCCCGCCAGATACTTATGAATATGAAATTTATCATATCCGTTCCAATGAACGGATAATCGGTATCCTCCCGAAGGAAGCGTTACCCAGTCCGATTATATTACTGATTGCCTGATAAAGCAAGGTATTTTGCCATAACGCATCTGTTCATTTGAAAATTTACGGTCGCAGTGAAATTTTCTACGTCTGCGCCAAAATGGTACCTGCCGACTACTATAATTCACCCAGCAGCTTCCTTGCGGAAACGATCTGAACACAGATGCAGAGCAGGTCCATGGCAATTTTCAGTTCCTCGGTCGGAGGCATTGTGGGCGCGATCCTGATGTTTCTGTCCTGCGGGTCCCTGCCGTAAGGATAAGTGGCGCCCGCCGGGGTTATCGCCACACCGGCTTCCGCTGCCATCTTCACAACAGCCGAGGCACAGCCGGGCATGGTGTTGAAGCTTATGAAATAGCCGCCGTTTGGCTTGTTCCACCATGCTATATTTTTATCACCCAGTTCCGATTCCAGCAGGTCCAATACCATTTCAAACTTGGGCTTCAATATGGCGGCGTGCTTTTTCATCTGCTCACCTATGCCCTGCATATCCTTCAGGAAGTGGACATGCCTGAGCTGGTTGATCTTATCCGGGCCGATGGTTTTCACGCCAAGCTGCTTTTTGATCCTGGCTATGTTATTTTCACTGGCTGCCATCACGGCAATACCCGAACCCGCAAACGTAATCTTGGAGGTGGAGCCGAATATATAGACACGGTCCGGATTTCCCGCAAGCTTGCAAGCCTCCATGATATTTTTAAGCTTGTCGGGCGTGTCGGTCAAATGATGTACCGAATAGGCATTGTCCCAGAATATCCTGAAGTCGGGAGCAGCTGTTTTCATAGATGCCAGCCGGTCCACCACTTCGTCGGAGTAGGTGATACCGTCCGGATTGCTGTATTTAGGCGTACACCAGATTCCTTTGATGGAGGCATCCCCGGCAACAAGCTTCTCAACGGTATCCATATCGGGGCCGTCGCTTTTCATATCAATAATGATCATTTCAATATTAAAAAATTCCGTTATTGCAAAATGTCTATCATACCCGGGACTCGGGCAAAGAAACTTCACCTTCGGCAATTTGCCCCAGGGCTCCGTACTGCCGTAAACGCCGAAATTCATTCCGCGGTCGATGGCGTCATACATCATGCTCAGGCTTGAGTTGTCCCCAATAATGACTTCTTTCGGGCTGACCTCCAGCATTTGCGCAAAGAGCTCTTTTGCTTCAGGAATACCGTCTACGAGGCCGTAGTTCCTTGTATCGGTACCGTCTGAAGCTTTACAGCTGTCATCCGGGCCTGGAAATCTCAGCATCTCCATGGATAATGCAAGCTGTTCGGCGCAGGGCCTTCCCCTTGTCATATCCAGCTTAAGTTTTTTGGCTACAAAGCCTTCATATCTTTCATTTAAGGAAAGCAGTCTTCCCTTGAGTTCATCTTTGCTTAACTTTGTAAAGTCAGTCATTGCAGGTCCCCCCATATTAAATTGCATTGTTGTTATTTTAATATATTTATAACAATTTTGCAACTCATGAGTGCAAAAATTTCAAAAAAAAATATATTGACGGAAATATCAATATAATAATGCAGGATGAATAGAAGAATTATTCAAAATAGGTATTTTGATTTTAAAAATAACCATTATTTCAATATTTGCCTGATCACTCTGAAAAAATTCAAACCGGCCAGCTTTTCAATAAATGCATCGGTATAATTCAAAGACAGCAGCCTGTCAAACAGCGCCGGCAAGTACCGGACATTTTCAAGCCCCTCCGGTACGCAGTCGATTCCGTCATAATCCGGACCGAGGCCGATATGGTCTTCTCCGGTAATGGAGCAGATATGTTCAATATGCTTGATGACATCGTCAAGGGAAGCCGTTTGCGTATTATTCAAAAAATATGGATAAAAATTGATCCCGACAACCCCTCCCTTGCTCCTGATGTCTCTCAGCTGCGCGTCGGAAAGATTCCGGGGATGGCTGCAAACGGCTTTTGCATTGGAATGTGAGGCAATGACAGGTGCCTCGGACAACTCCAGAACATCATTGAAGCTGGCCTCGCACAAGTGTGAAACATCCACAATCATACCCAGACGGTTCATTTCCGCAACCACCTGTCTGCCGAATCCGGACAGGCCCGCACCGGGTTTCTCATGAGCGCCGTCGGCCAGCTCGTTGCGGTGGTTCCAGGTTAGCAGCATGCTCCGTACGCCAAGCCGATATAAATGTCTCAGGACATGCAGCTCACCGCCCAGGGCATCCCCTCCCTCTACGGAAAGCAGAGCCGCGACTCTGCCGGAGGAAAGCGTATTTTCAATGTCACAGGTATTCAGGCATATGGATATTTTATCACTGTGCTTTTCCGCCGACACATGCATATAATCGAGGATAGACAGCACTCGCACCAATTCATTATTTTTGTAAAGCTGCGGGTTTGCAAACGCAGCAAAAAACTGTACTCGCCTGTCAGATAAAAGCAGCCTTTTCAAATCGATCCGACAATCGTTCTCATACAGATCCCCTTTGCGGTCCAGTAAAGCCGCTGCCGTATCGCAGTGCCCGTCAATGATCAGCATTAGAATGCACTCCTTACCAGGTTGATATGTTCTAAAACAAATTTATCGTTCATCTTTTTGCCGGTTACTTCAACAATATCGAATCGCATATATTTATTATCGTGATTTTTATGCTTGATGTAAATCCATGCAAGGGTTTTCATTTTCTGACGTTTGCCATAGCCCACGGCTTCAATGGGAGCGCCGTAAAGAGAACTGGTGCGGGTTTTTACCTCTATAAAACATATATATTCCTTTTCGGCGGCGATGATGTCAATTTCACCGATGCGCCCGGATCTGTAATTTCTGTCGAGAATCGTAAAGCCCTGCCTGACCAGATATTCCACAGCCAGGTTTTCACCGATACTGCCAAAACCCCGTTTATTCATACCGTTTACCTAATTTTGACAACGGATCGTAAGTGCTGTCCAGCCTGCTGACAAAAACAAGCACTTGTGCAACTACCTCATACAGCTCCTTCGGTATTTCGCTTCCGATCTGGAGGTAATTGAGGGTGTGTGCGAGCACGGCATCCTCATAGAGGGGTACCTCGCTTTCCTTTGCTTTTTCTATGATGCGTTCGGCAGTATCTCCCCTGCCCAGCGCTACAATTTCCGGTGCGCCTCCTTTTTCAGGAGAATACCTGAGCGCCGCCGCCTCTTTTATTTTATTTTTTTTCCTTTCCATAGGCATACCTCCCCGGAACAGACTGTCCGCATTATATGCGCAGGTCAACCTTGCCGTAGCTTGAGCCCGCCATACCGGAAAGCTGCTCTTCAAGCTTCACTGGCGTCGTGGCGGCTTCTATGACGGAATATTTTACATCCACCAGCTTGTACCCGCATTGGGACAGTCCGTTATACAGGAATTTTATGTTTTCCCTGACAAAATCGTTAATGTGCTGACTTTCAGTTCTGAGGCCGATACTGATGTTGCCGTCCTTCAGATCGAGCAATGTCTCAATCCTGCCCAGGCTGTTCGTATCAAGTGAAATAAACATGACGGCATTGTGCGGATCAAGCCTCTTTTTATTTTTTTTGCGATTCATGACAAAAAGCTCGGCCGTGGTGTTTTGGCCCGTTATATTGACAGGGAGCTGATAGTAGAGCATGTTGCTGTTATTCAGCTGGTTCATCAGCTTCATGCTGTCATCCAGAAATGCTGCAGCGGCGGCAATGCTTTCACCGCCGGAAGCACCCGACGCATTGTATGTATGAAAAGCTGCCTTCAGCATGTCCAGCCTGTCTGTCAGATTTTTCTGAAGCTTGCCTGCTTCCAGCTCCGACGCCAGATTTTCAGAATCGGTTCTGACAAACAGTTCCTGTATGGAATCCTTCCATCGGGACAGAGTTGCAGCAGCTTCCGATGCGGTACTGTTTAAGGACTTTCCGCCGTCACCGTGCATAATATGGGTTGTGTGGACCGTACGGTTTCCAAAAACGCCGTCAGTTTCTGAACGGACTGTACGTGATGCGGCATTTAAAGTCTCCATTTCAACCGTTTGTGGACCGTCCTTTGCCACAGCAGGCCGGCCTTTGTTATCGACAGTGGCAAGGACCGTACCGGTGTCCGGCGTGTCTCCGAACAGCTGCTTTGAACCGGCCGCCGAAGTTTCTTTGGCGTAGGGAGTCGATATAGCCGTTTTTCCTGAACCAGCTGGTTCAGTCTGTAATGCAGAGACTTCAGGAGATCCAGCCGCGGTGCCTTTCATGCCTGCTTGACCGGCAGCATCAGCAGCACCTGAGCCGGTGGATGAATTCATCCCGGATGGGGTTCGACCGGGAACAGCTGGTGAAACTCCGGAACGGAGCCCGGGTGCGGAGGTATCCGGAGCTGCAGCTGAAACGGCAGCATTTGTTCCGGTTCCAACGCTTGAGCCTGCTCCGGCGGAGGAGGTCGTACCTGCCCCGGCGGAAGAAGCTACTCCGGTCCCTGCCGCTTGCAGGGTACCGGTTTTGGGCTGCGTTGCAGCAGGTGGATCTGAAGCTGCATTTTTACCGGCCGATTTACCCAGTTGGTTTAACGCCTCCTGCAGTTGTTTCAATTGTTCGCCAAGCTTGAGGTCGCCATCCAGCAGCTTCGTCAGCAAGGAAAGATTGATTTGCCCGGTCTGGAGCCCTTTGGAAATGATAAAGACCGCTTTCTCCGCATCCAGACTCTTAAAGCCTGCCATCAGGCTTGCCGCCTGAGTGATTTTATCGGAGGTCACAGGAATGCCTGCTTTTATAAATGCGGCTGCCAGTGCGGAATTTCTGGCATCCGGTTTGATGTTCAGCGATTCCAGAAGATTTTTCAGAATAGCCGCGTTGGGCGTTTTATCAGTTGGAGAGCTGCCTTTAAAGGTTTCCAGATAAAGAGTGCCTTCAGACCTTGCGGTAACGGACAGTGTGAGCGTTTGCCCCACTTTTGCTTCCAGCCCTTCTCCGGCGGCTGCTTTCAGTACAGAACCATCGTACAGCCTCAAGACAATTTCACCGGATTTGACTTCCATTACTTTTGCCTGGATCACATCACCCTTATCAAGCCGGCCCAACAGATCGGCAACATTTGTTCCGGCATTTGCCGCTATATTTGGCTGACTTTCAATACGCATCGGAGGCTCCTTTCAACTATTTGCAGATATTCTCCTTCCTCAAGACCGTTCTCTGATGAGATATATCCCCTACCCTTAAATATTTCTAGTAAAACTTATTCTATGTATCGGACAAATTCCATATTTTTTAATAGCCTTTATATGTTCTTCGGTGCCATAACCCTTATGCTTTTTAAAGCCGTACACGGGATAGACGGCATCCGCCTCTTCGATCAACCGGTCCCTCGTAACCTTGGCAATAATAGACGCCGCCGCAATGGAAATGCTCAGCGCATCGCCTTTGATAATCGGGAGCTGGGGTATGTCTGCTTCCTCCAGCCTGACAGCATCGATCAGCAGCAGATCCGGCCGCGGTTTAACCTTATCAATGGCTTCTATCATGGCAGCCTTTGTTGCATTCAGAATATTGATTTCATCAATCAGTTTTTCGTCGGCAAATCCAATACCAATAGAAACAGCCTTTTCAATGATCAAGTCATACAGCTTCTCTCTTTGCGCCGCACTCAGCTTTTTGGAATCGTTCAAACCAGGTATCATGCTTCCTTCAGGCAGTATGACGCAGGCCGCCACCACTGGCCCGGCCAGGGGGCCTCTGCCTGCTTCGTCGATGCCTGCCACCAGGCGAAAACCCTGCAGTGCCGCATCGCGTTCATATTTGCTCATTTCCTCCAAACGCCGCGCTTCTTTCTCCCCGGCCTGCAGGAGCTTTTCATATCTTTCAATCAGCCTGTTCACCGATAAAATTCCTTCGGTACGAAGCTGCTCAAGGTGCTTCAGCGCTTCGGCGGGTGACATATCCTTTATTTCCGCATCAATTTCCTTAAGAGTTTTGCGCCGGTTCATCATTCCTTTTCTCCTCATTCCACGAAGGTTTATCAAGGGAAATTTTCCCTATTTTCCCTCCTCTGAATTCATCCAGCAGTATAACGGAGATCCTTCTTTCATCAACCACACCGCCGGATATGATACAGCCTCTTTTTTTACCTGCTGCTTCAAGCAGCTGGTGACCTGTGAGGCCTTCTATTTCCTGAAGCTTGTACCGCTGCGCAAATTGGACCGGATAAGTTGAGGCCAGCTTTTCCGCCAATGCTGCTGCTACCTCTGCTACATCCATAATATCGTCCTTGATGGCGCCGGTAAATGCCAGGTTTAAAGCAGTTGTCCGGTCGTCAAATTTGGGCCATAGGATTCCCGGCGTATCCAGCAGCTCTATTTCCGGGTTCAGACGGATCCATTGTTTCCCTCTTGTTACACCGGGCTTGTCTCCTGTCACGGCAACCGCTTTGCCGGCTATTTTATTGATAAATGTGGATTTTCCCACATTGGGAATACCGACAATCATTGTCCTGATCGGTCTGAAAAGCCTGCCTTTCAGCCTGTCCCTTTCCAGCCTGTCCTTCATGACAGCCTTCAAACTCTCTTTCAGCTGATTGATGCCAGTGCCCTTGACAGAGTCGGCAAAAATGACCGGTGTTCCCCTGCTTCCGTACCATTTTTCCCATTCCTTTGAAATGGCTTTATCGGCCATATCCGCCTTGTTCAGAACGACAAGCCTCGGTTTGTTTTGAATAATGGCGTCTATTTCGGGATTCTTGCTGCTCGCGGGAATCCTTGCATCCAACAGCTCTACCACTACGTCAACGAGTTTTAAATTCTCCGAAAGCAGACGCCTTGTTTTGGCCATATGCCCCGGAAACCATTGTATGTTCATATTGATCGCTTTCCTTTATCAAATAGGTAATTCTATTTTAACATATGCTGCTCGCTATCATACAGTAAAACTTCTTTAGCTTCAGCAGCAAATCCCGCAAAATACAAAAGGGACTTTGCGTCCCTTTTAGTATCAATGCTATTAATCTCTGCTTTCAAGTCTTTCTTTAACTTTGGAGGCTTTGCCCACTCTTTCACGGAGATAGTAAAGCTTCGCCCTTCTGATTTTACCTTTTCTGACCACATCGATATGGTCGATCTTCGGAGAGTGAACCGGAAGGATTCTTTCTACTCCAACACCGTAGGATACTCTCCTGACGGTAAAGGTCTCTTTCAGGCCCGCGCCTTTCTTGGCAATGACAGTTCCTTCAAATATCTGAAGTCTCTCTCTGCTGCCTTCCTTGACCTTAAGGTGTACTTTTACATAATCACCTATGCTCAGGACCGGTAAGTCAGTCCTTATTTGTTCCTGTTCAAGTGCTTTAATAATATCCATCTCTATTTCCTCCTTCCTTGCCTAGACGTTCGTAAATGCCAGATTTGACACCAGCGGACCGTCCGTATTACACATACGACAGACATTATACCACAGGCTGTCGGTATTTGTAAATGTAAAACTGCAAAACAATTTTCAATTTGCTTTTTTTGCAATTATCTCTTTTATTTATATTTTAGACCATTTTGCTTTTATTATTTGTACGAGCTGAGCAAACCGCCGAAAGCCCGATTAAAATTTCATGCCGCCAAGCGCTCATCAGTCTGTGTCCTGCTCCAGCAGTTTTCTGTCTTCCCTGGTAAGCTCCAGCTTTTCAAAAAGATCCGGCCTTTTTGCCCTGGTTCTTTTCAGTGCCTGAAGCCTTCTCCACTTGTTAATGTTGGCATGATGTCCTGACAGTAGGATATCCGGTACGGTTTTATCCATGAAATTATACGGCCTGGTATATTGGGGGTACTCCAGAACGCCGTCTTTGTGGGACTCGTCGGCGTATGAATCCTCGTTGGAAAGCACACCTGGAACAGTTCTGCTGACTGCATCGATCAGGACCATGGCAGGAAGCTCGCCGCCGGTCAATACATAATCACCGATCGAAATTTCTTCATCCACCAAATCCTCCAAAATCCGTTCGTCAACGCCTTCGTAATGACCGCATAACAAAATAATGTGCTCATAACCGGAAAGCTTTTCCACAAGCGGTTGATCGAGGCGCTTTCCCTGGGGGCTCATATAAATGAAATGAGGCTTGTAATCGAGGCTGCCTGTTATGGACATATAGGCGTCATAAATGGGCTGAGCCAGCATAACCAGTCCGCTGCCGCCGCCATATGGATAATCGTCGGTTTTTTTATGCTTGTCCTTTGAAAAATCACGTATATTGTGGGTGTTGACAGTGATCAGTCCACTATCCTGCGCACGGCCGATGATGCTGCTTCCGAGCACATGCTCGAACTGGCCTGGAAAAATAGTCAGAATGTCAAATTTCATCCTCAAACAATCCTTTCGGAATGGTTACATCAATTCTCTTCTGTTCCAGTGAGATAAAGCGGACAACACTTTTCAGTGCGGGTAACAGCAATTCCCTGCCCGCATCGTTTTTTATCACATAAACGTCGTTGCTGCCGGTTTGCAGCACATCTTCAAGCCGGCCGAGCTCAACGCCTTTTTCATCTACAACGAGGCTCCCGAGGATGTCGCATATAAAGTAGGTATCCACCGGAAGTTTGACGGCATGTGACCTGTCAACCAGAACAAAGCAATCCCTGAGGGTTTCGGCATCATTCATCGTATCGATGCCGTCCAGTTTCAGTATGACCGAGCCTTTCGTATATTTGACATCCTTGATATCAACCTTTGACATCGTGTTGTCCTTCTCGACATACACCCATTCAAGGTCGTCAAACCTTCGGGGATCATCCGTCAGCGGGATGATCCGCACTTCACCCTTTACGCCATGGGTATTGACGATTTTCCCGATTTGCAAATAATCGTGCATGCTATCCACCTACTGTTAAATAATCTCAAGAGTACGGTTAATAAAAAATCTCAGAGGCATCGAGCCTCCTCGATTTTGGAAAAAGACTTCGCTATTTTCCATTACAAAAATCTCAGAGGCATCGAGCCTCTTCGATTTTGGAAAAAGACTTCGCTATTTTCCGTTAACAATAAAAAGGTGTTTTGGAAACACCTTTTACTGTACGATTTCTACAACAACCTTCACATTTTCCTTAATGGCTGCCGCTTTCACCACAGTTCGTATAGCCTTGGCTATCCTTCCCTGTTTTCCTATTACTTTTCCCATATCATCCTTGGCTACTCTGAGCTCAAGAATGATGGTTTTATCGCTCTGAACCTCGTTGACGCTCACTTCTTCAGGATAATCAACCAGGGATTTGGCGATGGCTTCGAGAAGTTCCTTCATCTACATTACCTCCCGTGGAACTACTTGGGTCATTTGCATAGCAAACCGGATCAAAATCGAGAGGGGCTTGATGCCCCCATGATTTTACTGAATCACACCGGCCTTTTTCAACAGAGATTTTACTGTATCTGTAGGCTGTGCACCATTTTTGATCCATTGTGCAGCTTTTTCACCGTCTATATTGACCTGAGCGGGGTCAACGAGGGGATTGTAAGTACCGATTTCTTCAATAAACCTTCCATCGCGGGGATATCTGGAATCTGCCACTACTACCCTGTAAAACGGGCTCTTCTTTGCACCGATTCTTTTCAGTCTGATTTTTACTGCCATTTTTGTCACCTCCTCTCACGTAATAGAAATATATAAAAGTTTACCTGCGTTTTTCATCCGGCAGCCTGGTTAAAATGGTAATTTGAACTTGCCCAATCCCTTGCCGCCTTTTTTGCCTGCATCCGTCATCATTTTCATCAGCTTCTTCATTTCTTCGAATTCCTTCAGAAGCCTGTTGACCTCCTGAATGGTCGTGCCGCTGCCTGCTGCGATCCTTTTCCTCCTGCTGCCGTTGAGAATTGCCGGGTCGTTCCGTTCCTTGGCTGTCATGGACTGGATAATGGCTTCCACATGAAGCATCTTTTTTTCATCCACTTCCACATTCTGCATTGCTTTGGAATTCATGCCCGGAAGCATACCGAGAACCTGGTTCAGCGGCCCCATTTTTTTAACCTGCTGCATTTGATCGAGGAAATCATTTAACGTAAACTGCTGTGTCCGCAGCCTTTTCTCCATTTCGGCAGCCTTCTTCTCGTCGAAAGCCTCCTGAGCTTTTTCGATCAGGCTGAGCACATCGCCCATACCAAGTATTCTGGACGCCATTCTTTCCGGGTAGAAGGGCTCCAAATCGCTGAGCTTCTCACCCATGCCCGCGAACTTGATCGGCTTGCCGGTTACAGCTTTCACCGAAAGTGCCGCACCGCCTCTTGTGTCGCCGTCCAGCTTGGTCAGCACAAGTCCGTCCACACCAAGCTTCTGATTGAAGCTTTCTGCCACATTGACAGCATCCTGTCCTGTCATGGAGTCAATTACCAGTAATATTTCCTGCGGATGAACCGCGTTTTTTATATTGTCCAGCTCTTCCATCAATTCTTCATTGATATGAAGCCTTCCGGCGGTATCGATGATAACAAGGTCATAAAGCTTGGATTTGGCATGCTCTATGGCTTCCTTCGCTATATGCACAGGGTTTTTGTCCCCTTCTATTGCAAAAACCGGTATATCCAGCTGGTTTCCAACCACCTGAAGCTGCTTGACGGCAGCCGGCCTGTAAACGTCGCAGGCTACCAGCAGCGGGCTTTTACCCTGTTTGCGGAGCAGGTTTGCCAGCTTGCCTGTAGTGGTTGTCTTTCCTGAACCCTGCAGCCCGACCATCATGTATACCGTCGGCGGTTTGTTTGCAAAGGTAACCCTGGCAGGAACCTTTCCCATCAGCTCGATGAGTTCATCATGGACAACCTTGATGACCTGCTGCCCCGGAGTCAGGCTTTCCAGCACATCCTGCCCGACAGCCCGTTCCGATACCTTGTTGATAAAATCCTTTACCACTTTGAAATTGACATCTGCTTCAAGAAGCGCCAGCTTAATTTCGCGCATCATGTCCTTGATGTCCTTATCAGTTACCCTTCCCTTGCCGCGGAATTTATTGATGGTTTCCTGAAGCTTCCCCGACAACCCTTCAAATAATGCCATATGTTAATCCTCCATTATACTCCTTACAGCTTGTCTTGCTTTTTCCAGTCCAGCCAGGTCTTTGCCGGACAAGCCCGCAGTGTCGATACCCTCAAGCAATCTGAGGATTTCCGACGCTTTTTCCTTCTGGCTGTTGAAGCGACCGACCAGGCCCAGCTTCTGTTCCATCTCGAAAAGTGCGGCTTTTCCGCGCTTAACATTGTCATATACTCCCTGCCGGCTGATATTCAGCTCCTGGGCAATTTCACCCAGCGAATAGTCGCTGTTGTAATGCAGGTCCAGTATGTCATATTGTCTTTTTGTAATAAGCTGCCCATAAAAGTCAAGCAGCAATCCTATTGTATAAATATCATTCATCATCATTTATAAGGTGTAAAGCATTTTTACTTTACACCTCATTTTACGGAATATACATTCATTTGTCAAGGATTTTACCGGATGAATTTAAAATGGGTTATATGCTTTTGCGCCAGAGAGTCATCCCGCTGTATCCCTTTTCAAACCCCATTTCCAGTAAAGCGCCATATAGCGGCGAGTCTTCAATTTTGGATAGCCCCTCCTCTCCCGCAGCTTCTCTCCAGTATTCCGTACAGATGCTCTTTCTGGAGGTCCACAGCCTGCGGGTATGAAAAGCGTCGATAAAACTGGCCGCGGCTTTTTCCAACATATCCGTGCTGTCTGTCAGCGGCTGCATACTGCCTCCGTATTCCTTCACGGCCAATACGGGTCTGCCGTCTGCAAAAACGACCGCCGTACCCTGGTTTTTTACCATTTTTTCCGGCAGGGCTTTGGAAAGGATATCCTTGTACGGATTGGCCGGATCGCAGCTGCACAGGGTTATATAGCTCGCTTGAGCCTGCGGCTGATCCAGCAGCCGGATCTGGTCGATTTCTCTGTCGCGTGCAAACTGGATGCCGGAAAGTCCGGATATGTAGAAGCCTCGTTTGATTCCACTGTTGAATTCGTTGCTTTTCAGCCAGTCATAGACGTCGCTCCATCTGTATGGACCCTTTTCATGCTCCAGCAGTTCTTTTGAAATGATGCCATAACGGTCCAGCAATTCATTGATATATCCCGAAAGGATGGGCTTTTGCTCAGACGCTCCAAGCGCCGAGGTCAAATACCATCTTCCCATACTGGGGTAGGTGTTGTATTTCAGCCAGGGGGAATTCTTTTTGTCATTGTCCGTATAATATCTGGCGATTGAAAAGGAATCATTCGTCACGATGCCGCTCCACACCAGCCGGTCCAGTTTGGCCAGCAGTTCGGCGGGCAGCAGGCCGAGCTGCATGCACAAATCCTTCAAAAAGCTTGCGCCGCGTCTTTCAAGCACCTCCAGTATTTCGGCTTCTATGGAATCCAGCGTAAATGCTTCTGATGTCCGGGCTTCAACCTTCCCAGCCGGTGCACCCGGTTCCTGCGTCGCCAGAGATGTCCTTTCGTCATCCACTGGAAAAAAAGCAGCCTCCCTGGTATTTTTGCTGGTCCTTCCCGCCCACTGCAGCACACCCGTTGAGCATAGGTAATCCAGCATTTTCGGATCATATCCGGCAATTCTGGACGGAAAAATGAAATCATCCCACCAGGAAACCGGATAATACCTGCCGCGAAGAAGCTTGATCACTTCCGCCAGCTTTTCGTCCGGGGGCAGTACATCATCCTTCAGGCGATGCCGGTTGAAAAGAAAGGCACAGTATACGCCGGGGTCTTTCGGCTTGATATCGCTCCTTGCCAGCATGACGGTTTTTTGCTTGATCCTTTCATACACCTTTCTGTGACAATAAATGACCTCCCTGGCATCAGCATGCTCCTTCAGTCTGACAGCTTCTCCCGATGAAACCAGAGCGGAGACGGCTTCCTCCATGAGACCCTTTTTCATATTGTATTGTTCAGACAATTCCCCGATCGTAAAAGGTCCTCTGCACATGATATTCCGTCGGAGGAGGCGTACGGCTGCATCTTTTTTCCCGGGCGCAAGCTTGAAAATATAGCTGCTGAGCAGGTCACCGGCCCGCGTTTCCGTTTCAAAGCCAGGCATGCCTGTTTTTACAACAGACTGCTCCGGATCGATCCCTGCCACGATACAGTACATGGGGTAATCCTCCGATGCGATCCAATAGCTGCCTCCATATTGATCCAGCTTCACGCGGAGGATTCTCCGCTGTGTTTCCAGTTGTTCAAGGAAGACCGCCAGCGCTTCGGCCGCAGCCCCTTTAAATATGCTGGTCGAATAGGGCTCTGCTTTTAATTCTCCGAAGGAATACAGGTAATAATACAAATCATCGGCATTGGTAAACTTCCTGCCGTATTTGTAATGCTGCAGCTCCTTTTCCACAGCCTGAACCGCTCTGGGATCAAGCAGCTCATATTCGCCGTTTACGCCTGCTGCAAGCTGAATAAATTCCCTGTCGTTGACAAGAAGCTGGTTCCGCCTCTCCGCAATCGGCAGGTCATATGCATACTGGTAGATCTGCCAGAAGTTGAAGATCAGTTCGGCAGAGAAGGGCGAAGGTTTATCTGTATATACATCCAGAACCCGTATATTTCCGGTGCCTATTTTTTCAATCAGATCATACAGGCTTGTGATATCGAAAATATCATTCATGCATTCCCGGTAGGTTTCCACCACAGTGGGATGATCCGGGCTGGATAGCACGGATGCCGCAACCTCGGCGCACCTCAGCCGCTGTATCCACAGTGGCGTTCTTTTTCCGAATCCGTTCAAATCTACAAGCAGGGAACGTATGAGGTTATAGCGCAAGTTGATGTTGAACAGCGGTGCATTCGGCAGCAGTTCAAAAATTTCATTCTCCAGGCCTTCCCTGTCCAGAAGCGAAAATATATTGGACAATTTGCCGGTATATCCAAACAGATGCAGTAAAATACCATCATTGTTGAACACGTACTCCATCCGACAGTTTAAAAGCCTGGTAAGCTTTGCGTGCAGAAGCACTGCCAGCGGTGCGTGTATCATCCCGCCGAACGGCGAATGGATAAGGATGCGCCTGTCGCCTGTTTCATCGCTGAAATGCTCGCACAGGATCTTTTTGGCGCCGGGCAGACGTCCGGTATCCTCCAGCTGGTCGGTTATATAGGAGCGGAGGTTTTCCGCAGCTGTTCTGTCAAACCCGCATTCGTCATATAAAAATTCCATAAAGCCCGGTTTATCGAAGCTGCTTTCAAGCTTGTCCAGGAAAGCGCCAAGCCTTTTTCCGGTTTCATAGGTCCGCAGTATGCGGTCTCCCATCCAGAACGGGATTTTCGCACCGGATGCCGTGGAAGGACTGACAAGCACCCTGTCCTTTTCAATCTTTTCCAGCTTCCATACGGAGCTTCCCAGGAAGAAACGGTCTCCCAGCCTGCTTTCGAACACAAATTCCTCCTGAAGCTCCCCAAGCCTGACTCCGGTATCCTTCAGATAAACGGCATAATTTCCTTTATCCGTAATGGTGCCGCCGTTCATCAGGCACATTCTCCTGCCGAGCGCTGTGCTTCGGATCATTCCGCTGCCTCTGTCATAATAGATTCTTGGCTTGGCAGAGCCTGGCGACTCGGCTGGAGAGGGGTCGGAAAGCATCAGGAGCACCTCTTCAAATTGTTTCAGCGGCAAGCTCCTGTAAGGATATGCACGGCGGACGGTTTCATATATTTCCGATGCCGTCTGCTCTCCTTCACAGGAAATGGAGGTGATCTGCTGTGAAAGAATATCCAGGCAGTTTTGAGGAACCTTGACATTCTCGACCTCATACCTTCGAGCCTGATAGGACACAAAAGCGGAATCCAGCAGGTCTCCTCTCGTTTTGGGTATGATAACCCCTTTGCTGACGGCATCCAGCCTGTGTCCCGACCGTCCGATGCGCTGAAGCACCTGGGATACGGAACCGGGCGCACTGACCTGCACAACCAGGTCGATGCTTCCGATATCAATACCCAGCTCCAGCGACGAGGTCGCCACCAGGCAGGTGATCTCCCCCTCCTTCAACTGCCTCTCCAGATGCTGCCGGACCTCTTTGGAGATGCTTCCGTGATGGGTGTTGACAAAATGCTCTCCCGCCAGGTTGTTAAGCCCTGAAGCCACCAACTCGGCCACTCGGCGGTTGTTCACAAAAATAAGTGTGGACCTATGCGACCGGACCAGTGCAAGCAGCTCTGAAAAAATGGCCGGCCAGATGGTGTTTTCCGGCAGGACCTTCATATCCTTGACCGGAAGGCTGACAGAAAGCTCAAATGATCTTCTTCTGTCACAATTGATCATGGTAATATCTCTTGAAACGGATTGCATGGTTCCGTCCGCACCGGCCACAGTATAGCTGCCGGCAAGAAAGCGCGCCGCCTCTTCCAGCGGATTGATGGTAGCCGTCAAACCAATCCGTTTCGGAGGCTTTCCTGCAATGCGCTCCAGTCTTTCCATGGAAACTGCCAGGTGTACGCCGCGTTTGCCGGCACAGACATAATGAATCTCGTCCACGATGAGGTATTCGACAGTGGTAAACAGTTTCCGGTAGGATTCGGATGTAAGCATGATATAAAGTGATTCGGGGGTGGTGATCAGAATATCCGGCGGATGCTTCTGCATCCTGGTTCTGTCTTTTTGCGGAGTATCGCCTGTTCTGACCGCTATCTCCACAGACGGCAGCTCAAGGCCCATTTCTTCTGCCTTCCGGCCGATCCCTTTCACAGGCAGCTCCAGATTTCTGTAAATATCGTTATTAAGTGCTTTTAGGGGTGAAATATAGACAATACGAATACCATTATTCTTCATGCCAGGCTTTTTTTGTGCGTAAATCCAGTCCAGGCATTTCAAAAAAGCGGCAAAGGTTTTACCAGAGCCGGTCGGTGCGCAAAGCAGAACATTCCGTCCGGCTGTGATTTCCGGCCAGCCTCTGCGCTGCGGTTCGCTCGGTTCGCCGATATTTTCTAGAAACCAATCCCGTATAATGGGATTGAAGCTGTCAAGACTACTGTCCATTCTGCTTCCTCACTTCTGTACTTATGCACCGAAAAATACAACTTCCGTTGATCTTCTCCTGAGAACTGCACTGCTCTTCCATTCCCGGGAAAAGAAGCGGAAGTACTATTTAGGTGATTTATTAGCTAGGTATATTTTACCAAACACGCGTTCGGTTGTAAAGGCTGAATTTCATGTAAAGATCGCCGGCCGCAGGCTGCTGAACAGTTTTCATGTTCATTTATTGAATGTTGGTTTGAGGCGGGGCACGGGTAGATGCATCTACCTGCAACCCATGCCCGCCCTGTCGTAAATCCGTTATTTCTTGATCTGCTTCACAGCCTTTTCCGCATACCGGTTATCTACCAGATCTTTATAGGGAGCGGCATTTTTCAGTTCGCCGGCTGTTTTCATGACCTCCTGCAAAAGGCCCAGGGCTTGCTCTTTCATCACCGGGTCTTTGCACCAGGTATCCTGATCCTTGTAGCGTTTGGCCACTGCAACCAGCAGTTCCCTGTCCGAGTCCGGGAAGGAAGCTTTGATTGCATCCGCTACCTCCTCAGGCGTATGAGTGTCCACCCAGACCTGCCCCCTGTAGATTGCGTTGGTAAACTTCTGGATCGCGCCGGGGTTTTTCTTTATGAAGCTCTTCTTGGCATAGTAGGCGGTATAAGGGATTTCTCCGCTGTCTTTGCCGACTGAGGCCAGTATGTAACCTTTACCTTCCCTTTCTACCGTTGAAGCTACCGGTTCGAAAAGTGTGACGTAATCTCCGCTTCCGCCGGTGAAAGCACCTGCCATCAAGGCAAACTGAATACTGGTATCAATGGTGACATCCTTTCCCGGTATGACACCGTTTTTCTTCAGTACGTATTCCAGAGTCATTTCGGGCACACCGCCCTTCCGGCCGCCGATAATGGTCCTCCCCTTTACATTGGACCATTTGAAATCGGGATCGGGTTTCCTGCCTACCAGGAACGAGCCGTCACGCTTTGTAAGCTGTGCGAATACAACGGCATAATCCTCCTTTCCCTCATTGTAAACGTAGATGGCAGCTTCCGGGCCTGAGAAACCAATATCCGCCTGTCCTGAAAGCACAGCCGTCATGACCTTGTCTGCTCCCTGCCCGTTGATCAGTTCGACGGAGAGCCCTTCCTCCTTGAAGTAGCCAAGGTTCAGCGCCACGTACTGTGGTGCGTAAAAAATGGAATGTGTCACTTCGCTGAGCTTGATTGTGGTGAGCTCCTGATTGCCGCAGCCCGCAAATCCCATAGCCAGGCATAGCGTCAGCACTGCAGCCATTAGTGCTTTGATCATTTTCATTGACTTTCCCCCTATCGGAAAAATGCTGATAAATAAATCTAAATATTGATGTGTCTTCTGTTTTTAATCAGCAGTTTTTCAAGATAAACCACACCCTGGTACATCAATGCTGCGGCAGCAGCTAAAATCAATACCGAGGTCATGACCAGATCCAGCTGGAATACCTGTCCTCCATATACGATCAAGTATCCGAGGCCGGCTTTGGATACCAGGAATTCTCCGACGATCACACCTACCCATGACAGACCCACACTGATTTTCAGTGCGTTGATGATGACAGGAAATGAAGACGGCAGCACCACCTTAGATAATATTTGCAGCCTGCTGGCTCCAAAAATCCTGACAAGCTTGATCATTTCCTCATCCACTGCCAGAAAACCGTTCAACACCTCCAGAATGGTGACAATCAGAGAAATGGTCAGCGCAATCACAATAATGGAGGCCGGTCCGGCTCCGATCCATACAATGAAGATCGGGCCAAGCGCAATTTTGGGAAGGCTGTTCAGCACAACCAGGTATGGATCCAGCGTCTTCGCAAGGAATTCGGACCACCAGAGAAATATGGCGATAATCGTGCCGATCAGCGTACCCAGCAGAAAACCGATTACCGTTTCAGCACAAGTGACGCCTGTATGATAGAATAAATTTCCTTCCCGGTATAGGTTGCCCAGCGTTTTGATTATTCTGGAAGGCTGGCTTGTAATAAAGGGATCAATCACCTTCAGGTCTGCGAGTGTTTCCCAGAGGATAAAAAATACAAAGAGAATGAGAAGCTGGGCGGACAGAATGGTAAACTTCCTCAGCCTGACTTTTTTTAAAAACAGCCTGTGCTCCGCCGACATTTGACTATCCTTTTGCATTTCGCACATCCCCCGTTTCATATATGGATATCGAGATCCTTCCAAATCCTGTTGAAATACCACCGGAACTCGGGTGCCTCTCTGCAGCGGATAGGTGTCCTGTTGTCACAGCTCAGCCGGATATCATAAATACTTTTTATTGTTCCCGGCCTTTTTGTCAGCACGACCACCCTGTCCGCCATACCGATGCTCTCGGCAATATCGTGGGTCACCAGGACAGCTGTTTTATTTTCCTTTTTAATAATGCCATATATATCTTCGGTCACGGCAAGACGTGTCTGATAATCCAGAGCGGAAAACGCCTCGTCAAGCAGCAGAATCCGCGGTTTGGTGGCAAGGGTCCGGATAAGGGAGGCCCTCTGTCTCATACCGCCCGACAGCTGGTTTGGATATTTGTTTTTGAATTCGGCCAGGCCATAGGTCTCCAGCAGCTTTGAAACATAGGCCGCGGTGTCGGCATGAAGAGACTTCGTGATTTCAAGCCCCAGTATGACATTTTCGAAAATCGTTCTCCATTCAAACAAATGATCCTTCTGCAGCATATAGCCGACCTGGCTCGAAGGCCCATTAACCTGCCTTCCGCCCACTGCCACAGTACCTTCGGACGGAGTCAGCAGTCCGGCAACCAGAGACAGAAGTGTGGACTTTCCGCAGCCGCTAGGCCCGACTATGCAGACAAATTCCCCTTCCTCCACCGTCAGGCTGAGGTCCTTCAGCACTGAAACCTCTCCGTTTAAAGAATGGTATTTCATGCCAAGGCTATGTATTTCCACCACTGCGCCCAAATAACCAACCTCCCGGGCAGCATACTGTAACGGCAGCTGATTCAGCTCCGTCCAGCAAGCTCTCATACTGCACACATTACAGCATATAAAAATACAGGGAAAATAGTGAAAGAAAAAAACGCGCAATATACATTACGCGTTTTCTGATGATGAATTTTTAGTTTCTGATGTTATCTCAATTCCCCGATTAAATCTCCCAGCTCCTCCAGCTGCTTTTTCAGTTCATCATATTTGCTGAGAATTTCATCGATCTTTTTACTGTCCATTCCTGTTTGAGCATTGCCATTTTGAGTATTGTTATTCTGCGTTCCACCGTTTTGGGTACCGGCGTTTCCGGGAGTTTCACCTGTGACCGGCGGGATCGTACGACCGGAGAACAGATCGGCAAGGGCTGCATCCAGATTGGTACCGATACCGTACATGAACTCATCCCCGCTTTGGTAACCGACGACGATTTCCTTTACTTCGGGAGACGCCGACGTGTTATTGGCCTTCAGGTATATGGGCTCCACATACAATATACTGTTTTCAATGGGTATGACCAGCAGGTTTCCCTTATATACATCGGAACCGCTCTGCCCCCAAAGTGTCATATCTTCAGATATCTTGTCGATCTGGTTGATCTTGACCTCTACCTGGTTCGGTCCCAGAATATTGGTACTCTTCGGGAAATTGAACAGGATCATTTCGCCATAATTTTCAGAGGAATTCCTTACCGCCAGCCAGGAAACCATGTTATGCTTTTGTGCGCCGTAAGGCGTGAAGGGACGCATCAGTATCAGCTCAGCCTTATTCCCGAGTTCGTCCGGCAGCTTGATCATGTTGTAATAAGGCTCGATTTCCTGCAGGTCTGAAGAATTCCTGCTGGTCGGAATCTGTGCAACGTCCCACAAATCCTGCTGCGAGTAAAAATCCTCTACGTTTTCAGGGAGAATGTGGTATTTTTTCATCATTTCAGTCTGAATCTTGAACAGAACCTCCGGATATCTTGTATGGCCTGCGATTTCGGCAGGCAGCTCCTTGTCGCTGAAAGCCTCGGGGTAAATGCGCTGCAGTGATTGTATGATGGGGTCTGTTTTGTCGATAATATAACACTCCACCTTACCGTCGTAAGCATCGATGACGATCTTGGCGGAATTCCGAATATAGTTCAGATTGCCGTAATACTGGGCATTTGGGAACTTATCGGTTGTTGTATAGGCATCGAGCACCCATTTCAGCCTGCCCTCCTCGGTAGGGATGATATACGGATCATTATCCACGGTCAGGAAAGGGAGCGCCATGCTGGCACGGCTGACAATCTCCCTGTTCAGGAGCAGCCGGGCATTGTTGGTATAGCTGGAAATAAACATTTTAAAGTCCTGATATTTCAATGAGAACAGCACCTTGTTCAGGAAATTCAGCTGAATGCCGCCTTCACCTGTGTAGGAGGTGGTTCTGCTTCCGTCGTAGGTGATTTCATTCAGATCCCTTGCCTGTGTGATGACATGTTCCTTTGTCAATTCTCCGTAATAGATTTCAGGTCTTTCAATTTTCAGCGAAGGGTCGATGGACTTGTTGTCCAGACCGCTCATGATGAAGTCCACCTGACCTTTTGGGGTGATTTTGTTAATGGGGTTCATAACGATGCCATACCCATGTGTATAACGGTTGGTCGTATTCAGATAGGTTTTGTCCGGCAGCCTGTTTTTGTCGATTTCCCTGGCGGTGATGAATACCGGCGTTTCCTGACCGTTGATGTAATAATTGATAATGTCGCCGTCCTTGAAGGAATAGAACGCGGTATTGCTCTGCAGCTGCAGGTTGCTGTCCAGCGTAGACTTGATGTCGACAATCCGGATATTGCGCATGGTGTCATTATTTCGCGCCAGTATTTCAGGCGTCAGCTCCTGCATGTTATCAAAATTATAGGTTTTGATTTTATCGAGACCGTACGCCTTCCGGGTTTCGGAGATATTATTGGTAAGGTACGGCTTCTCGTAATCCACTTCGTTCGGCTTAACAAAAATGTTTTGGGTAAACATCGCAATGCCCACCACCACCAGCCATATGGCGGGATAAACTGCAAAGGCTATGGCGGCTTTCTTCAACATGCCTTTCTTGATAAACAATAGCGCCACGATGGTTGCGGCAATAACGATAAAAGGCGCTACCGTGTAATACTTCAGCCAGATGTTCGCATTGATATAGCTGGCGCCGGTGTATTCCATCACGGTTCCGTAGAGTATTTCCTGCTTGACCAGCCAGTAGGAGGCGGCCTTTATCACGAAAAACAGCGCAATGTTGATCAAATTGTGCGTGATGACGCTTTTAACCTTCAGATCATTCAACTGGATCGTTCCTGAAGAATTTGCCATGAAAAGCAGAAGGTAATATATGACCGTATAGGCAATCAGAAACAGGCACAACGTGGATGCAAAACTATATAACGTCGAATAGAAAGGCCTTATGAACACATAAAAGCCGATATCCCTTGAAAAAATGGGGTCATTCATATTGAAGGAAGTGCTGTTGAGGAAATATAGAATCTTCTGGTAGAACATCTCCTTGAAAATAAGAGAGCCCAACAGCGCAACAACGGCGGCGATCGGAAAATTGGGTATTTTCCGCTGGGGCAGCTCCAGTTTTGCATAGTAGGCGTTCATATTCTTCTTGATAAAGCGGTTGGTAACGGCGATAATGATAAATATTAAAACAAAGCTCGCAGCAAAAGAGACTGCTTTTGCAATCAGATTGGTGATATACACACTGGAGAAGCCGCCGATTTCATCCAGCTGTATCAAGTCCAGGTAAATGCTTGCACAGACTGCAATGAGAATAACTGCTGCAATAATGATCGTAATTGGAACGATCCATTTCTTCATACTATTCTTGTTCTTTTCCTGATAATAATCATATACCATTTCTCACACCCCTGATAGTTATATTTTTCGTGCAGCTTCAGGAAAACAATGCCTCTACAAAATCCTTGGAATTGAACGGCTGCAGGTCGTCGATCTGCTCGCCCACTCCTATCAGCTTAACCGGAATATCAAGCTCCGACTTGATCGCTATGACAATGCCCCCTTTTGCCGTACCGTCAAGCTTGGTGAGCACAATCCCGGAAATATCCGTCACCTCACTGAAGGTTTTTGCCTGAGAAACAGCGTTCTGACCGGTTGTGGCATCCAGCACGAGAAGGTTTTCTCGGGTGGCGTCCGGCATCTCCCTGTCTATTATACGGGAAACTTTCTTTAATTCCTCCATCAGATTCTTTTTTGTATGAAGTCTTCCCGCCGTATCGCAGATCAAAACATCCGCCTTACGTGCTCTGGCTGCCTGAAGGG
>JAEZMC010000296.1 GCA_023435805.1 Bacillota bacterium
GCTGAACACCTGGCAAGGTTTCGTAAATCATATCTGTAATAAAATTGCTGATTTTGCTGAACATTGTCATCACCTGACAAAATTATACTATTTTATGGAATTCTTCATGATTTTATTTGTCCAAATGTTCATTTGAATGATTGTAATAAAATAGATTAGTTTCTAAGGAATGATTCAGTCTTTTTGAAAAGCATGCGGTTCGAAAAGAATCGAAATTGTATAAAAAAGCATACAAATTCCCAATATTTTTGGGAAATTATTGCACATATTGACATATATCTCAAATAGTGATACTTTTATTTACATCACGTAAAAAGAGGTTATGTTATGTTGACCTTATTAACCGAATGCACCGTACTAATGCTAAAAGTCATACATGAAATGTACTGGAAGCAAAGGATCACTTATGACGAATTTTTAAGCTACTCAGAGGTTAAGATCAAATTTCTGCTCGAGAATATAGACAATATAACATCAGAAGCGGAAAGAAGAACTGCCTGTGATATTATAGATAAGTGTACTTCTCTCATTACACAAAAAAACGGTTCGGAAATGATAAATTTATACAGCTTTCATTCAAGCACTCTTCAATAACTGAAATCGTTTGTCCATATCTGTGCTTCAATATACCTGTCCGGTCCCTTGCTTCCATCACTGTTCCATTCCTGCGGAAGTCCGAAATTGCTTATTACATCAGCAATCTCATCCAATGTATAAACTACGCCCCTGTACGGTTTTCCATCCTTATAACGCATTGCCGGAAATGTATCTCCATAGGTAAAGCTGATAACGGATTTGTCGAAAGCTGACAGCGGTATGCACAGCTCTCTGCCATCCACATACCATTCAAGCAGCCAGGGACATGGGCCCAGCGTCATATAATGAGGTCTTTGCCGTATCGGTTTTCCGCCCTTACTGATAAAAAGCCTGCGGATTTTGTCTTCCAGGCCTCTGCGGACAGTTATATAGTCCTCGTTTCGTTTACTGGCAAATACGGCGCCTACCTTCTTTATATGAGCCTGTATCCTTTCCGCCTCTTCTGCGGGAAGGTCCGACAGGTTGACAAACGGGCCGATTCTATATTCATAGTAATGATACAGTTTGTCTACCATTAATTGCCAAACTCCCAACTGCGTAACTTTCCTGCTTTCAGTGCCGGCTCCGGTTTCTCAAAACCTCCTCCAGCACTTTTACCACTGCATTTACCCCGCTGTCTCCGGCACCCTGCTTCATCTTTTCACGGTATTGGTATTCCGTCGAATGCAGTGAACGAACCGCTTGAATCAAAGAGGCCTCGCTTAGTTTTTCCTCTTCCAGTACCATGCTGAAGCCTTGTTTTTCAAAGGAAGCTGCATTCAATATCTGGTCCCCCCTGCTGGCCGCTCTGGACAGAGGAATGAGCAAATTAGGCTTCCGCAAGACCAGCAGTTCGGATAGAACCGTTGCGCCTGCCCGTGAAATCACCAAATCGGCAAGCGCAAATATATGGGGCTGCTCCTCGTTCACATACTCAAACTGCCTGTAACCCGGTTTATTCTCCAGCTCAGGTAATATATTGCCCTTTCCGCATATATGGCATACATTGAAATCCTTTAATAGCGTATCCAGAACATTTCTGACCACACCGTTGATTTTTTCCGATCCCTGGCTTCCGCCGATGATCACGATTACCGGTTTCAGGTCGTTAAAGCCGCAAAGACTTCTTCCTGTTGCCCGGTTACCGGCGAGGAGGTTTTCACGTATGGGCATGCCTGTCCTGATACCTTTTGCTGCCGGTATGAGTGATTCCGATTCGGGAAACGTATAGCAGACCTTGTTTGCAAAAGGCATGGAGAGCCTGTTTGTAAGTCCGGGTGTAATATCGGATTCATGGATGACGACGGGAATTCTTCTAAGCCAGGCTGCCCATACAACCGGGCAGGAAACGAAGCCGCCTTTGCTGAAAACGATTGACGGTTTGATCTGTCCCAGCAATGCGTAGGCTTGCCGGAAACCATCCATTACACGGAATGCATCGGTAAAGTTTTTCATATCGAAATATCTGCGTAGTTTTCCTGTGCTGATAGAGTGATAGGGTATGCCTTCCCTCTCGATGAGCTGCTTTTCTATTCCATTTTTTGAACCGATATAATGGATTTGATAGCCGGATTTTTTCAGACCCGGAAGCAAAGCGATATTAGGCGTGACGTGCCCTGACGTCCCACCGCCGGTCAAAACGATCTTTTTCATTTTTTCTATCCCATCCACACTTCACATTTTCTTATCGGTTCGTGACTCACGGGTTCGAATCCCCTCACGGGTTCGAATCTGGTGGAGCATAGGGGATTCGAACCCCTGACCCCCGCAATGCGAATGCGGTGCACTCCCAACTGTGCCAATGCCCCATGTATACAACCTTGTGCCAATACAGGCCAAGCTACTGCTGCTTCAGCCCCCATCCACATATTATATCACTGTCTTAAATCGTTTTCCAGCATAACCTTTCTATTTCTTTCACTATGGTTTCATACCGGTTTCGCGCCATCTCAGCCAAAACACCAGGCTCAGGCCGGCACCCATTCGGCAACAAACCGTATGATTTCGGAGGCAGGTACAAGTAATACTTGCGCGACGATCGTTCCGACAATCAATCCGCCTACAAGAAAAACGATGCATCTGTCAAAATCCACATGGCTGCATTGGCCCTTTACAACATCGTCCGTCATGATGGATACATATGGATCCACAAAGATGAACATGATCAATGTCGAAAACATGTTAATAATGAACGAAAGACTGTTGCAGGTCGTCCTGAATTCGGGATAACGCGCACCTGCATACAGCGCGGCCAGACTCCCCACGGCAGACATTGAAAATGCGGCGGCATTGAGAACGATGATTCTTTTCGGTATTCTTCTGAAATTTCGGATATGTTTAAAGTTATGACTCTGAGGTACGGTAATGCTTTTTTTAAACTGCTCTATCCCTGATTTGGAAATTCCATGAATGATCAGCTTTGGTATGGATCTGTGGACACTGAAGTATTCCACAGCTTTGCCGAAGAGTTTGATAAAGGTTGGAATCAGCAGTGCACCGGTTATTGCAGCCACCGTTGAAGATAACAGCAATAGCCGGAACAGCCCGGTTAGATCTTCCGGGCTGCCATATAAAATATTGCTTTCGATTTTTTTCGTCAGCAACGGCGCCTGTAGACTGCCGGCTGACCTGGATACCAGCGCAAATACATTAAAGACGGCGAAGGCAACGGCTATCCTGCCTGTTCTGACACCGACAATCCTGACAGAGTATGAAAGCGTCGATATCAAGTAGATCACAAAGGTTAAAAACAACATGAACGCAATCATTGAAAACTCCTGTGTCCTATTGTGTATTTTCCTGCTTCCTGTAATATTCTATGATCAGAATATCAATTTCACGGCTGAGAAATAAGGCTTCCTGCGAGTCGAGAGGCAAATCCAGCAAAAGGACATCCAATTTTTCCTTTAACTTTTGTAAATTGTTATTCATCTGTTTAGACCCCACATCTATACTTGCT
Organism: Bacillota bacterium; assembly: GCA_023435805.1. Taxonomy (GTDB): domain Bacteria; phylum Bacillota; class Clostridia; order Acetivibrionales; family DTU013; genus JAEZMC01. The sequence goes on from JAEZMC010000296.1 coordinate 3,536, forward strand.
TCATTAATATTACATGAGTCATCAAAAGAGTTCAATATATTTCCCAAATAATTGTATTTTTTGTCATTTAATCCTTCATTAGCTTGAAAAAAGGGTTTTTCTCATTGTCAACCTATCTTTTTATTTTAGTTGACATTACTTGCCGTTTTATTATATGCTCATTGCATAGAGATCATAGATAAAAAGGATGGTAAAAATATGAAGCTGTCTACCCGTGAATTGATGCTTGTTCCGTTGTTTACTGCGCTGATGATTGCCGGCGCATTTGTCAGAATACCGTTCCCGCTGCTGCCTGTTACGCTGCAGGCATTTATCTGCGCGCTTGCCGGTCTGATCATTGGTCCCAGGCTTGGTGCCTTATCCATGTCCGTTTATGCGCTCCTGGGTCTGGCAGGTGTACCTGTGTTTGCGGAAGGCGGCGGTTTACAATATATCTTTAACAAGACTTTTGGTTTTATCCTGGGCTTTATAGCCGGCGCTTACATCATCGGAGTTCTGGCACAAAAGATGAAAAAGCTGTCAAAAGCGGCAAGCCTTCTGGCTGTAATGACAGGCCTGATTGTCATATATGCCGTCGGTATGGCCTATATGCTGCTGATCATCCGTTTTTATCTGGGAAATACTCAAATC
>JAEZMC010000313.1 GCA_023435805.1 Bacillota bacterium
ACGGCCACTTTGTCCGTGGTGCCCTTTACAAGCCGGATATGGGAGTGTGCTGTTTGTATACGGATACTGCCGACGGAGGCGCTGTCGTATTCCCAGGTATGGGTTTGAATACTGCTGGGTTCCATGCTGTTGAATATCATGAAAAGCTTGACCGGAAGCATCGATACCAGGGACAGTACAAGTCCTGCCGCTGCCGAAACAAGGATTACCCTGAGCAGCCGGCCGGAGGACTTGTTTTTAACCGCAGCGTTCTCACCGACATCAGGAAGGGGCTTTCTCGATTTGTTCAGCATTCGCCCGACAAGGCCCGATGAGTACTTTATAAAAAGCCTCCCCAGTACCAGAAGCCCGTATGCCAGCAACAAGCAAATGGCTGCAAGAAACAGCCCGATTCCGGCTGTTCCGATGATTTCCGGGGCATATTTCGAAGGAATTTTCGCCGCTTCCAGAATCATTCCGGGCAGGACCACGCATGCTGCTGCAGCCGATAGGACGGCACCACAGAAAAGCAGTATGGCCGTGCTGTAGGTTATGAATATGAATATGGAAAACCACAGTATCGAAAACGGCCTGGTTATGCCGGCACGCGCATATTTCAATGCTTTGGAGTAGTTTTTCAGACCGGGGCTGCTCTGTGCTTTCCGAATACTCGTTTCCGCTTTGATCACAGCAGCTATTTTTTCCGGAGAACCCAGGCGTTCCAGAAGGTCTTCCGCACGCTGGCCCTCATCCAGCGCGTCATTCAGATATTCGTCATAATAGTCCAGCGCTTTTTTTAATTCCGCTTCAGGGAGACCGGCCAGCTTCAGTTCAAGCTCCCCCAGAAAAGCTTTGATCCTGTCATCCATTATCTTCTTCACCGCCTGTTATAAAATCGATCACCCTTTTAAGCTCCATGAGCTCTGTTTTATATTCATTCAGTCGAGATATCCCGGCTCCGGTGATTTTGTAATAGCGCCTGAGCCTGCCGGAATGCTCGGCGGAATAGGTTTCGAGATGGCCCTGGGCTTCCAGCCTTCGAAGGACAGGGTAGAGGGCTGATTCAGAGGTCTCCATGATGGAGGTGATTTCCTGTGTCAGCTTGTAGCCGTACGTATCCCCCTCTGTAAGAATATGAAGCACACAAGCATCCAACAGCCCTTTTTTCATCTGGGCATCCAACGCAACAACCTCCTTGCCGCCTTACCGGTATCAACTCTCCGGTATGTATAGTAACAATTTACTCTATTTACCGGCATGATTCAAGTACCGTATTGGATGCCGCACATCCGCTCGGACAGTTCCCAGAGCCGTGAGGCGGCATCCTCGCGCTGCGAATACCTGCTGGGCCTGACGGGTGAACAGTCCTTCCAGTAGACCTCTCCTGACAGGCGCGCGGCCGGGTCCAGCGCAAGCCATGTAATTGACCGGGCTGGCCGTTCGGGAGCGACACCGCCCTTGCTGCGCATTTCCCAAACCTTCCTCACGATGCCGCCTGTTCCCTTCAGGCCGATATCCGTTCCCACAAGGCCGGGGTCGGCCGCCAGGGCTTTTATCCTTCCGCCGGTGCGGGCCTGTCGCCGATTCAGCTCAGTGGAAAAAAGGACATTTGCCAGTTTGGACTGCTTGTATGCCAGCAGGCAATTGTAATGCTTCCTGAGCAGCACATCCTTCCAGTGTATTTTTGTCCTGTAATGAGAGCCTGAGCTGATCCCGATCACCGTGCCCTCCTGCGAACGTTCCAACAGCGGAAGCAGCTCGTATACCAACCGGAAGGGGGCAAGATGGTTTACTGCAAACTGGAGTTCAAAGCCGTCAACGGTAGAAATATACCAGCTTGAAACCGTTCCGGCGTTGTTGATCAATACGTCTATATAGTCCAACCCGTCGTTTTTGAGTCTGTCACGTATTTCAGCAGCAAGCCGCGCCACTTCACCGAGTGACGAGAGGTCGGCTGCGAGGTAGGATAGCCTGGCTTGCGGAAAACTGCTTCTAATGGATTTTTCAGCGTTCATGCAGCGTTCTGCGGAGCGTCCGGTGCCTATGACATACGCACCGCGCGAGACCAGTTCTCTGGCGGTCGCCAGTCCGATGCCGGAGGTGGCTCCCGTGATCACAACGATTTTACCTGTGTCCTGTATTTGCATGGTATTCGCCTCCTGCTTTACATAGGATTGGGGTGAGCCGTCATCTGTTTATTTTGTGCAGCCTGCCAGCGGCCGCCGATCACACGGGCGATAAAAAATGGGGGGATCAGGCTGCCCGCCGTTTTCAGCAATTTATTCAAAAGCCCGGGGATATATACTGCCTTGCCGCGAAGCGCGCTGTCGACAGCACCGGCAGCCACAAACCCGACATTCCGGGTAGTGAGCCTGCCGGCAATGCCCTGCGCTTCTATAGCCCTGATACAATCCGGTGTGGTTGGCATTCCGGCCGGACACAATGCGGTGACGGTCGCGCCGAGCGGCCGGATTTCTTCTGCCAGCGCCCTTGAAAAGTCCAGCAAAAAGCGCTTTGATGAGGCGTACATGGCTTTGACCGGCATCGGGTAGTAGGCTGCAAGGCTTGCCACGTTTATGATCCGGAAAGGCCTTGCGGTATCACGCAGCTTCAGCAGTGCGTTGGTCATTTCCAGATTGGCCTCGATATTCAGCCGAAGTATTATGCGTATCTGTTCTCTGGATCTTTCGGAAAAAGGACCTTCGTAATCCAAACCGGCAATATTGATCAGAAAGCTGAATTGAAAACGCTGCTGCCGTATATGTTCAAACAACTCCGACCGTGCTTCAAAATCAGTCAAATCACAGCTGTGATAATGAACATTTATGTTATAGGTATTGGAAAGGCTGCGGGCAAGGCGGTCCAGTGCTTCCTCCGAAAGGTCGGTAAGGAACAAATCCCAGCCACGGCTGGCGCATTCGACAGCAAAGGCCTTGCCCAGGCCGCCGGTAGCTCCGGTTATACATACAAGTGATTTCATATAAAACACTCCAATCTCAACCAAATACATGAATAATGCATGCGAATTACTCTATGTATAATACTATACAACGTATAATATTATACGTCAATAAGTAACGTGCAAAAATTTTCCCTTCTTTACGTAAAGAGCTGCATGAGATATCCTCCGGGCAGAGCCTTTCCGCCGCGTATGGGTGGTCAAAGCCGGTCCCGTGTTATTCCAGCGTTCTCCTGAACTCCCTGGGGGACAGGCCTTTCACTTTTTTAAAGGCTTTTGAGAACATGAGAGGGTCGTCATAGCCTATGGACCGGGCGATGTCGCCGATCGTAAGGGAGGCGGTGCGCATCAGCTCGCAGGCCTTCTCCATCCGGAAACCGATCAGGTATTCCTGCGGGGAGGCGTTGATATATTCATTGAAGAGAGAATACAGGTAACTCCTGTCGAGCCCCGTATTCCTGGCTATTTCGGCAATGGTGATCTTCCGGGAATAGTTCATCCGGATATATTCGAGTGCGGTTTTTACATATTCCTCTTTTGTATTGTTTTTCTCAGTAAGGCTGGCTTCGGCGGTCTCCACAAGCTGGGACAGAAATTCGTACAGCAGCCCCAGCAGCCTGATTTCCTTACCTTTGGAGAGCTGCTTTGTATCAATCATTTGCATAAGACAATTCTTCAGAAAGGAGTCCCGGTCATATCTGAACACCGGGTGTTGGTTGTCCAGACCTGCCTGCTTCAGATAAGCGGCGGCTTTAAACCCGTGAAAACCTACCCAGGCATAGCTCCAGGGTTCATCCATGTCAGCCTGGTAATAAACGACGGTATCGGGACATATTAAAAAACCGTCATGTTCCTCGAGGGTATAAGTCGTACCGCCCACCGTAAAGGTACCCTTTCCGCCCAATACATAATGGATGATATAATGGTCGCGGACGGCAGGTCCCCAGAAATGTCCGCCCTTACAGTCCTCGATACCACAACGGTACATATTCATATCCGTGTGTTTCGGCTCGTTGATATATATTTTTTCGAGCATAAGACTACCTCGACTTCGTGCACAGATGATTATACATTCAACATTATACCATGTTTTTATAACATACAGCCATTTACTTTATGCAAATATAAGATAAAATGAAATGGATAGAGCAGTAAATAATAAATTGACTGAAACAAGCAGTTCATTCCGCATGGGAAACTGGCCGGAATACTATAAACGGCTGCAAAACCAACTTGCAGTCATCAACAAAATGGAGGAGTTTAAAATGGCTGAGCTACGCTGGCATCCTTTGATAAAAGACTGGGTAATGATTGCCTCCCACAGACAGCACAGACCCCAGATGCCCAAGGATTGGTGCCCTTTCTGTCCAGGCTCGGGCAAGGTGCCTGACAATTATGATGTGTACAAATATGACAATGATTTTCCGGCGCTTTCACAGGACCCGCCCGCACCGGACGACATACCGACCGGCTTGTACCGGATGGCTGAGGCTTACGGCAAGTGCGAGGTCATCCTTTATTCTCCCGAGCATACCTCTTCACTTCACCAGTTTTCAACGGAGCATATCGTAAAAATCATTGATTTGTGGACGGAGCGGTTTGCCGAGTTAAAAAGGGACGAAAAAATCAAGTATATTTTCATCTTTGAAAACAGAGGAGAGATGGTCGGCGTCACCATGCCCCATCCCCACGGGCAGATATATGGCTACCCTTTCATACCAAGAAGCTGGAGCTGGAGCTGGAAGCCTGCCGGGAGCATTTTGACGCCGGAGGTACATGCCTGATCTGCGATATGGTGAAGGACGAGACACAGTCCGGCGACAGGGTGATATTTGAGAACGAGGACTTTATTGTATTCCTGCCCTTCTTCAGTGAATATCCCTATGGAATGTACATTGTCAGCAAAAATCACTGCCAGAATCTTGAGCAGTTGACCCGCGGGGAGAAAGTGAACCTGGCAAAGGCGCTTAAGGAGACGACAGGCACGTTGGATGAGCTGTTCGGCTTTACCTTTCCCTATATGATGTGCATGCACCAGGAACCCGTCAACAGCGGCGATGTCAGCGCGTACTACCATTTCCACATCGAATTCTTCCCCCCGATGCGTGCGGCGGACAAACAGAAATTCAACGCATCGAGCGAAACGGGCGCATGGGCTCATGCCAATCCGACAAAGCCGGAGGAAAAAGCAGCGGAGCTGCGTGAGGCGCACAAACGGTTCGTATTGAAGAGCCGGTAGCCATAAAAGGCTATAACCATATGGCAGAACGCGTTTTTTTATGAAAAGAGGTTGGAGCATGACTATTTCGGATTTAAAAAAGAAATTCATTGAAATCTACCATGGGACCGAAGAGGGAATAAGGGTTTTTTCATCGCCGGGCAGAGTCAATCTGATAGGAGAACACACGGACTACAATGGAGGCTATGTGTTTCCGGCCGCGCTGACGCTCAGCTCCACGATTATCGCAAGGCCTTGCAGTGACAGAATGATGCGCCTGGTTGCAACAGATCTGGGCATTCAGGTGGAGGGCTCCCTGGACAAACTGGATGAGTATAAAACCTTAAAGTGGGGTAATTATCAGCTGGGTGTTGCCGACGAGCTACAGAAGGCAGGCTATCAATTAACAGGCTGTGAGCTGCTGTATCACGATACGGTCCCGCTGGGAGCGGGCTTGTCCTCATCGGCGGCCATTGAGGTGGCCACGGCGATAACGCTGGTTTCGCTCGGAAATTCAGCCCACGGGTTGAACCAACCGATGGACATGGTGCAAATAGCTCTGATCAGCCAGAAGGCTGAAAATCGTTACGTTGGCGTCAACTGCGGCATCATGGATCAGTTCGCATCAGCCATGGGTAAGGCTGATCACGCCATTTTCCTCAATTGCAGGGATTTGAGCTACAAGCATGTGCCGCTAAACTTGAAAGGCTACAGGATCGTTATCGTCAATACCAATAAAAAAAGGGGTCTGGCGGATTCCAAATACAATGAGAGGAGAAGCCAGTGCGAAGAGGCTTATGGAATATTGAAGAAATTCATACCGGAAGCTTCCTGCCTGGGGGAGATTTCTCTGGAACAGTTTAAGCTGTGGAAGCATGAAATAAAGGATGAGGTAATCAGAAAAAGGGCGGAGCATGTCATTGCCGAAGACGACCGGGTGCTGAAATCCGTTGAAGCCCTGCAGAACGACAATATTGCTCTGTTTGGAGAATATATGATTGCCTCCCACCATTCGTTGCGGGATTTGTATGAAGTAACCGGCATGGAGCTGGATGTACTCGTCGAAGAGGCGTTGAAAATTGAGGGTGTTGCAGGCTCCAGAATGACCGGAGCGGGCTTTGGCGGATGTACTGTCAGCATTGTCCGGGAGGACGCGGTGGAAAGGTTTATTGAAAGGGTTGGAAAGGGTTATCAGACAAGAACAGGCCTGTCGCCTTCATTCTATATATCGGAGGTCGGAGACGGCGGTAGGGAATTAAAGGGGGTATAGTATATGTCGACATTGGTGACCGGCGGCGCCGGATATATCGGTAGCCATACAGCCATGGAGCTGTTGGCGGCGAACGGGGACGTCGTTATTCTGGATAATCTTCAAAAAGGGCACAAGGGTGCCAT
>JAEZMC010000357.1 GCA_023435805.1 Bacillota bacterium
GGATGGGAACGAGCTGCTGCTGTCGGATATACTCGGTACGGAAAACGATATCATTCACCGCAGCCTGGAGGATGAAGTCGACAGGGAACTTTTGAACACTGCCATGAAAAAACTTTCTCTAAGGGAAAAGAAAATCATGGAACTGCGTTTCGGGCTTTCCAATGGAATCGAAAAAACTCAGAAGGAAGTCGCCGATATGCTCGGCATTTCCCAATCATACATTTCCAGGCTAGAGAAGAGGATCATCAGCAGGCTGAAAAAGGAAATCAACAGAATGGTTTAGCACGCCAAAACAGCTGTTGTCAAGGCCTTCAGCAAATATTTTTTGGGCTTGCGTCCAGTATAAAAATGACCTCCATGGCAATAATGTTTATATATTCAGGGAAGACAAATTATTGTGCCGGGAGGTTTTTCAATGCTGGTCAACAAAGTGGAAATATGCGGAGTAAACACTTCCAAGCTGCCTGTTTTATCCAATGAGCAAAAGAAGGTTCTGTTTGAAAGGATGCATAAAGGAGATACTTCGGCACGCGAAGAATTCATTAACGGCAACCTCAGGCTTGTATTAAGCGTTATTCAGCGGTTCAACAACAGAGGCGAATATGTGGACGACCTTTTTCAGGTGGGCTGTATCGGCTTGATCAAAGCAATTGACAATTTTGATGTGTCGCAGAATGTCAAATTCTCAACCTACGCCGTTCCGATGATCATCGGTGAGATCAGGCGCTACCTGCGGGATAACAATTCCATACGCGTGAGCCGTTCCTTGAGGGATATTGCCTATAAAGCCCTCCAGGCAAAGGAAAGGCTGACCAGCAGGAATTCCAAGGAACCCACCATATCGGAAATAGCGGAGGAACTCAAATTGCCGAAGGAGGATATCGTATTTGCGCTCGATGCCATACAGGACCCCATATCGTTGTTCGAGTCCGTCTACCATGACGGCGGTGATGCCATTTACGTGATGGACCAGGTCAGCGACGAGAAAAATATAGATGAAAACTGGCTGGAGGGAATCTCGCTGAAGGAGGCGATGCGGAAGTTGAACGACAGAGAGAAGCTGATTCTGAACCTCCGCTTTTTCGAAGGCCGGACGCAAATGGAGGTAGCGGAAGAAATCGGTATTTCCCAGGCGCAGGTATCAAGGCTTGAGAAAACGGCTCTGCTGCATATGAAAAAATATATATAAACCTTATATCACAGACACCGCAAGGTGTTTTTTTATTCTCCGCCCTCATATATTTATATCAGGTAGGTACCGGGAGATTATGCTAACAACAGGCTGCCGATTGGCCGGTAACTGTGCAGGCATGAAGCGGCGGTACAGATCAATAAAGCGGACGGCTGGTGGGTGTGTATGAACCGTTCTTCTGATTTCAGGCAAAAGGAAGTTATCAACATGTCGGACGGAAAGCGGCTGGGGTTTGTATCGGATGTGGAAATTGATCTGGAGTCCGGCAAGATAGAGGCCATCATCCTGCCGGGGGTTGGCAAGCTCTTTGGGCTCCTGGGCAAGGAGAGCGAGTTTGTGATCCCCTGGGATAAAATCAGGAAGATAGGGGAGGATATCATACTTGTTGAGCTGGATGAGCGGTTTATCAGGAAATACTTCGACTGATGACTGAAGCGTGACCGTTCAGGTACCGTCAGTATCATGCATCCCGGCTGTATGGCAGGTCGCATCTCATGACTGTTTCCAGCATGGGCCGTGCTGAACGTTCCCTCGAATCTATTCAAATGGAGGATTCCCCAAAATTTATATTGACAAGAGTCTTCTTTTCGACTTATAATTCCATTAGATAAGTAACTTAGTTATCTAATTAAAGTTCAAGCGATACATAAAATAATCCTGGGAGAGGTGAATTGCTTGAGACCCTATGTTGCAGCACATTTGAAAAGCATGAATCGCAAGACCGTTTATAACCTTATCTATTCGGTAGGAGAGATTTCTAAAGCGGAAATAAGCCGCCAAACGGGCATCAGCACGCCAACGGTTATCAAAATCGTTAACTTTCTAATTGAAAACGGTTTTGTGACTGAGGCGGGAGAAGGGGATTCGGCTGTAGGAAGAAAACCCCATATGCTTAAATTCAACCCGGATGCTGCATTCTCTATAGGCGTACAGCTGGAGGGAGATTTTTTAAGGCTCGGAATTGTAAACCTGGATGGTGAAATCAAGGCGTTAAAACAGATGCACGTTACTCCCGACCTTGATATGATCATTACGAAGGAGCTAAATTCATATATAGATGATATCGTTAGGGAATCCCATATCGATAGAAGCAAAATACTTGGAGTAGGCATAGGTATACCCGGAGTTCTGGATGCAGACGAATATAGGATCGAATTCGCCCCATTGATTGGTATAAGTGCTGAAACAAACTGCAGCGCTTTATTCAGTCACTTCAGCAAAAACGCCGGGCTTCCGGTCATCATTGAAAACGACGTCAACGCAGCCGCCATAGGCGAATACGTTACAAGGAAGCTGAGCGCCCAGCAGGATCTGATTTATATCTCACTGGGAACAGGCCTGGGCGCAGGGATTATTTTAAATGGCAGGCTGAGAAGGGGTAAAAGGAATTTGTCCGGTGAAATAGGCTATATGGTTTTTGACAGAAATTTTGAAACATCCAAGGCAAAAGCAGGCTGGATGGAAAGCCAGATCAACCTGCAGGCGTTGGCTGACAGGTGGGGCTTCAACCCTTCAATCGGAATAGAATCGGTTTCAGCGGAAGATATGGTTCTTATGACAGACCATATTGCTTATAATCTCGCGCTATGCATTGCAAATTTTTCAATGCAAATTGACGTGGATCTTGTTGTAATAGGCGGCATAACTGCCGAGGTCCTGGGGACTCCATTAATCAAGGCAGTGCAGAAGCACACATCCAAATTATGCCTGGCTGAAACGGAAATTCAGTTCAACGGATGCCAGGAACCGGGTGTTGTCGGCACGGCTTCGATTATTACAGAAACCAGGCTTGGTGAACTGCTGACGGACTAATGAGATGACAATTCCTCCAGAAGTAAAATTTCGCTGATTAATTAACTAACTTACTTATCAATTAAAAAAATCAATATGAATACGCCCATGTAAGCAGGACGACTATACAGCAGGGGAGACATGAAAATTGAAGGAGAAAATAAAGTATGTGGTTCAAAGCCTGAATAACGCGGCGGAAATGAACTATGCCGAGGTGACGGCAGGTTTTGACGGCTTTGTAGATAATATTGCCAAAGTAGTGAAAAAGGTGGATAGTCATAGAAAATATACATACTTTCAGTATATCTCGGAATATGGCGCATTCATACAAGATAAAAAAGAAAAAAGCTGTTCGATAGAGCTTGAGGAGCAATCAATAAAAATTGGCGGGAACATGCCCATTTTCGCCAATTCCATCGGAAACCTGGGGATAAAGGTCAACTGCATCGGTGCAATGGGCTATCCGGAAATACATGACGCATTTAAGGACATGTCCCCCAGCTGTTCTCTTTATAGTGTTGCAAAGCCAGGGTACTGTACGGCTTTGGAATTTAAAGACGGTAAAATAATGATGGCTACGAATAACGGTCTGGAATCCATGACCTGGGAGGCTATCAAGACTCTGGTGGGCCTTGATAAAATCAGACGTTTCTTTAGCAGCAGCAATATTATCGGTATGTTCAACTGGAGCGAGATCTATACTGCCACATCTATCTGGGAAGGCATCATTCAGGATATCCTCCTGGCTCATCAGCCCGATAAGAAACAAGTGATGCTATTTGATTTGTCTGATTGCTCTAAAAGGGATAAAAGCGATATTTCAAACGCAATAAAGCTTATCGGGAAGTTCAGGGAGCACTATTGCGTCCTGTTAAGCCTGAATGAAAACGAAACCCAGTATGTATATGAAGCCCTTTATGCGGATCAACACAAACCAGAGCTGGAAAGCATGGGTGACCGCATTTACAGGAGCCTTTGCGCAGACATACTGATCGTAAGGCATCTTAAATATTCAATCGCCTGGAACGGCCAGGCAAAGCACAGATCCGACAACCTCAATATAGAATCACCCAAACTGTCTACAGGAGGAGGAGATAACTTTAACGCCGGGCTGTGCTTTGCATGGCTGCTCGGTCTGGATATGCCTTACGCGTTGATATTGGCGGGCGCTGCATCCAGCTTTTATATCAAGTACGGTTTCAGTGCAAATAAAAACGAGCTGATGAATTTTTTAAATCAATGGGAGAAAACACTCTGAGAAATTTCATATGAAGGGAGCGGGCTATGAAAACGACTAAAATAGTATTTATAGGTGCAGGCAGCATGTCGTTCGGATTAAGCATGTATAAGGATCTTTTCAGTTCAAGTGTGTTGAAGGGCAGTACGCTTACACTTGTAGATATTGACGAGGACAATCTGCAAAGAATGTATGAGCTTGCAGTCAAAATGAATGAGGTTTCAGGGGCAGGTCTGAAAATTGAACGTACGGTGAACAGACGTGAAGCGCTTCCGGGGGCGGGCTTTGTTGTAAACAGCATTGCTATTGAAAGATGCAGGCTTTGGAAGTATGATTTTGAAATTCCCAGACAATACGGAGTCAGACAAACCCTGGGCGAGAATGGCGGGCCGGGCGGACTTTTCTTCGCCATGAGAACGATTCCTTTAATTATGGATATAGCCAGAGATATGGAAGAGCTCAGCCCCGATGCCTATTTCCTGAATTTCTCCAATCCCGAGAGCCGCATTATCCTGGCTCTTAATCGGTACACCAGCATAAAATGCATCGGTTTGTGCCATGGAGTATTTATGGGGCATAGCGACGCGGCCAAAATCATGGGCATAGACAAAAATGACATTGAGGTTTTTGGCGCCGGGCTCAACCATTTCCAATGGCTCCTGGAAATCAGGGAAAAAGCAACCGGTAAAGATCTGTACCCCTTGCTTGCGGAGAAGGACAAGGAATTCAACCCATCCTTTGAACGGCTTTCAAGGAAGCTGTTCAGAGCCTTCGGAAAGTATCCCTCCTGCAGCGATGACCATATAGGAGAATACCTTGCATACGGCTGGGAAGGCGGGGAGGAAGGATATAACTTTGAGCAGGATGAGAGGGACAGGGAGGAAACCAGGCAGGAAATAGCCGCAAGGCTGGCTGGCAGGAAGAGTCTGGAGGACTGGCTGATTCCGTCGGGAGAAAGGGCGGTTCATGTGATTGCGTCGCTGCTTCACAACAAGAGGCAGTTTATAGAGTCAGGGATTATATATAACAGAGGAGTCATTACAAACCTTCCGGATGACCTGGCTGTTGAAGTTCCGGTTATGGTGGATGGCAGCGGCATTCATCCAGTGCATATAGGGGAGCTGCCTGCAGGCATAGCCAGGCTGCTGTCACAACAGGCAGGCGTGCAGCAAATGGCAGTGGAGGCTGCAGTTTCAGCTTCAAAAGAGCTGGCATTGCAGGCTCTTCTTGTGGATCCTGTTGTAAACGGTATCACAGCAGCCGGACAGATACTTGATGAGCTGTGGGAAATAAACAAGCCTTATATCAGAAGGTGTGTCTAGGAATAGTATTTCAAAAATCAGCTACTAATGGGCTTTAACGCTTTTAGTACAATAAATTGCAACTTAAAAGGGGGATTTAATTATGAAGAAGGTAACAGCTTTATTGCTTTCGGCGGTTATGGTGCTTTCGCTGCTGGCAGGCTGCGGCGGAAGCGGCAATAGCGGTGAGCCGGCAGTAAACGAACCGGAGCAGCAGACGGCTCAATCGGGCGAAGAGGCAGTTGAACAAACAGTGGATACCAACGCTTCCTTTGATCTAAGGTTTATCAGCAGTATGAGTGATGAAAATAGAACAAACCTCCTACTGGAAACTGCAAAGAAGTTTAATGAGAAGTGGCCTAATGTAAAAATAGTCAATGATTCAGGCGGAGATTATGCTCAGAAAATGAAGCTGTCCTTAAGCACCGGAGATGGCCATGAACTGGTGTATGTAGATGATTTGAACCAGCAGACCCTTCAGAGAAACAACTACCTTATGGACATTACACAGGACGTTCTCAGCAGAGGCTGGATTGAAAAACAGGTTAAAGGTGCGGTTGAGTTCAACAATCTCCGGACGCCTGGGAAGTACTACAGCGTTCCGTTCCTGATGGCACCAATTGTAATGTATTATAACGAAAACATTTTCAAAGAGCTGGGCGTAGAAGCTCCAAAGAATATGGACGAATTCTGGAGCATTCTTGACAAGGCTTCAAAAGCCGGATATATTGCCTTTGAAAACTCAGGTGATACAAACTACACACTGTTATGGTTTATGTACCATATTATATACAGCAAGGCCCCGAAGGCGGATATTGACAAGTGGTATTACGGACAGGAGACTCCGGAGTCTGTTAAGCTGGCATTTATTGACGCATTTAAGACTATTAAGGATATGGCTGACAAGGGATATTTCAGGAAAAACTATCAGGGCGTGCAGTATGATTCCGTTCCACAGCTGTACGGGCAGGGTAAAACTGCTTTACTTACCGACGGTGACTGGAACCTGGCGGCCTACGAGCAGACCGGTATACCGACAGGGATAGTTGCCGTTCCAAGTATGGAACAGAATCCTGTTATCGTGAATGCCACCGACGGAGCCTGGGCTTTGAATGCCAATCTTTCCGATGACAGGAAGGCGGCGGCATTGGACTACATTGATGCCTTTATGGATGAGGGAATCGCCAAGATGTGGTATGAGGGCGGTCTGACCTCTTCTGTAAAATTTGATGCAGCTGGCACCAATGTTTCACCCATGAAGGCCAAATTAAACGAGGCTGTTGCCAATACAAGCATGGGCTTCTATCTTGACAATGCCATGCCCGGTCTGCTGGACGTTCTTGTAAAGAATTCACAAATGCTTCTGATGAATAAGATCACTCCTGAACAGTGCTGGGAAGCAATCAACACTGAATATGAAAAGCAAAAGGCTCAAAAAACCTCCAATTAAAAAAATAGCTCAGATAAACAGGCGTAAACGGTAACGGATTAAAATCCCGGACGGCCATGCCGCGAATGGAATGACTGTCCGGGAAAATTAAAAAAGGGTTGGGTCAGCATGAAATCATTGAATAAAATAAACACCCGACAAAATATTGCAGCCTATGCATTTATTTTACCGGCCATGGTTTTTTTCCTGATTTTTGTTTGTCTGCCTGCAGTGCAGTCTTTTTTTACAAGCTTTACCCAATGGGAAGGTATTGGGCCCAAGAAGTATACCGGTATTGAGAATTATGTCAACATTTTCAAGGACGATCGCTTCTGGATAGCAATAAAAAACAACTTGCTGTGGGCGGTATGTTCGGCAACCATACCTCTGGTCATAGGCTTGGTTCAGGCAAATATGCTGATTAGGGGCAGGGTCAGGTTTGCGAATATTTTCCAGTTGATTTTCTTTCTCCCTCAGATCATTTCCAGTGTAGTTGCAGCCATTACATGGAAATGGATTTATGACCCCAATCTGGGACCCTTAAACTCCCTGTTGATGGCTTTAGGCCTTGAAAACCTTACAAGGCCATGGCTGGGCGATCCGGATATTGTCATGTTTGCATTGCTTGTAGTGTATATCTGGGTTTCCTACGGTTTTTGCACAGTTGTGTTGTGTGCAGCCATCCAGGGAGTGAATGAGCAATTGTATGAAGCTGCAAGGCTGGACGGCTGCGGCAGGTGGATGCAGTTTTGGAATGTAACACTGCCCAGTATAAGGCAATCTATGACTACCGTACTGCTGCTGATGATTGTGTGGTCCTTCCAGGTGTTTGACCTGGTATTTACTATGACCAGCGGGGGGCCGGGCTACAGCTCTTACGTAATATCGTACTTTGTGTACTATGAAGGCTTTATTGCCAACAACGTAGGGTTTGCGGCAGCATTGTCCATCGTATTGACCACTTTTATACTGATTTTTTCAAAAGTATTTATGAAGCTGCGTGAAAAGGGGGATATATGATGAAAGGTCTGGATAAAATCAAGCAATTGCCGTCCTATCTCCTGCTTTTGTTTTTTTCACTTGCAACCCTTGTGCCATTTGTATGGATTATTCTGACGTCTTTGAAAACAACAAAGGAGTTGATTCAAAAAGGCCCTTTTACCATGCCGGAGGTGCTTCACTGGGAAAACTATGCAAAGGCCTGGGAAGCCGGGCGTTTTGCCTTGTATTATAAGAACAGCATCATCATAGCGCTGTTTACAGTTGTGGGCGTACTGATACTCTCACTGCTTGGGGCATATGCCTTCGCTTGTCTTGAATTCAAAGGCAGGAGCTTCTGGTTTACATTGGTACTGCTGGGCTTGCTGATACCTCTGGAACCGATCATCATTCCTCTGTTTCACAATCTCAAGGCAATGAAATTGATAAATACTCACTCAGCGATCATTCTACCACAGATTGCACTCAATGTTTCATTTGGGATATTCCTTCTGAGAGGCTTTATCAGGGTTATTCCCAATGCACTGCTTGAATCGGCAAGGATTGATGGCTCCAATGAATTAAAAAATCTGATTTATATCGTGACGCCCCTTGTGAAGCCTGCATTAATATCACTTATGATCTTTACAGTCATGTCAAGCTGGAACAGCTTTATGCTGCCCACCATCATGATACAGAACGATGAATTGAGGACAGTTCCGTTAGGTCTTAATGCCTTCAGGGGAAAATTTACAAGAGACATTCCTCTTACCTCGGCAGGCGCAAATATTATAGCAGCTCCGATCATTATCATATACCTTGTACTGCAGCGAAACATGATACAGGGAATGATGATGGGAGCCTTGAAAGAATAGGATGGCATCACATTAACCAATATACCGGGGAGGATTAAAAATGAACAGAATACATGCCAGGGTGGAAGTGCTTTCACAAAGCGAGCTGGAGGCAATACACAGGAGCACCTTAAAAATACTGGAAACCGTCGGTCTGAAGGTTCCCAACGAAGAAGTGCTGGACATTTGTGAGAAATTTGGCGCAAGGGTGGACAGGACAGCTTCTATAGTCCGGATTCCCGCTGAGCGTATGGAGGATATCTTAAGACAGGTAAAGGCGGCCGCAATCGGAAAGAATGACGACGAACTGGTTGAGGAGCTTAAAGGCACCATTTCAACCCAGGTTTTCATAGTGGACTACAAAAGCAAGGCAAGAAGGTACGGCGTACTGGATGATGTAATGAAGGGCATTGCCCTGGTCCGGCATCTTGACCATATACCCGACTGCAATGCGGTCACCATCCCGTCTGATGTTCCGTACAACATGACGGATGTGGTATCCCATCAGAAAATATATACTTACTCCGATAAGCCGGGAGGGACATATATTCTTTCTCCTACCTCCGCGAAATACATCATCGGCATGGCAAAATGCATGGGCAGGGAGGTGGGATATCTTCTGGAAACTGTCAGTCCGCTCCAGTTCAGAAAAGAGAGCCTGGAGATGGCACTGGTTTTTGCAAGGGAAGGGCAGCCGATGAGCATGGCTCCCATGGTCATGTCAGGCGCTACTGGTCCTGTCACACTGGCCGGTACCGTTACACTTCACAATGCAGAAGCATTGGCAAGCCTGTTCATCATTTATGCCATGACAGACAGATTTGCTTCCTATTGTGCTTCATCGCATACCATGGACTTCAAAACCATGCTATGTTCCTTCGGATCTCCCAACCAGGCTCTGCTGGGCATGTGCGTGGCACAATTCGGCAAGCTTTACGGCATCAGGACCATCAGCAACTCAGGACTTACCGATGCGCTACTGCCTGACTTCCAGGGCGGGTTTGAAAAAGCCGCCAACGCTATCTTCAGCTGCCTTGCGGGAACAAACGGCATAGGCTGTCAGGGAATTGTGGGCGCAGACCAGGGCATAAGTCTGGAGCAGCTGGTCATTGATAACGAGTGGCTGGATGCATACAATTATATTCTTCGCGGAATAGAAGTGGATGAAGAAACGATTGCGGCAGATCTGATCCAGCATGTCGGAATAGGCGGAAACTTTATTGCTGAAGAGCATACTGCCGGGTATATGAGGACAAATTACTGGCCATCAAAAATATTCAACAGGGACAGCTGGGACAACTGGATGACAGCCGGATCAAAAAATCTTCTTGATGCGGCCCATGAACGGGTGGAGGCTTTCACGGCAAACTACAGGAACATGGAACCAGTTATCGGACAGTCCAAAAAAGCTGAAATTGACTATATCGTGAAATGTGCGGAGGAAGAGCTAAAAAAGGAAAGATAATGGGAGGGCCAAATGGAAATAGTACAATGCAAGGACTATGATGAGCTGTCTATACGTACTGCTGATTTTGTTGCCGAGTTTATTAAAAAAAAGCCCGATGCACTTTTGTGCTTCCCTGCGGGACATACTTCCCTGGGGACCTTCCAATACCTTGCAGAATATGCCGCCGCAGGGAAGATAGACTTCGGCAGATGCAAATTCGTCGGACTGGATGAATGGCTGGGGCTGGATAAATATAATGAAAACAACTGCAGAAGCTTTATGTATAAACATCTTTTCAGACCTCTGAAGATTGAAGAAGATAATATTGCATTCTTTGATATTGAAGCTGAGAATATGGAAATGGAATGCAAAAGAATAGATGCGTATATCGCCCGGCATGTTTCAATAGATTTGATGATACTTGGAATAGGCATGAACGGTCATCTGGGATTGAATGAACCAGGGGTATCCTTTGAGCTGTATTCTCATGTGGTTGATCTGAATCCCGTGACCCAAACCGTGGGACAGAAATATTTCGACTCGCCGGTAAAGCTGGAAAAGGGTATCAGTCTTGGGCTCAGGCATGTCATGGAGACAGGTGTGGTTATCCTACAGGCAAGCGGGAAGAAAAAGGCACAAATCATTAAAAAAGCAGTGGAGGGTCCCGTGACAACAGAGCTTCCGGCAAGTATACTAAAGCAGAAGAGGCGGGCATTTCTCTTTATTGATCGTGAGGCTGCCTCACTCATTACAGAATGAAGCCGCCGAATGCATGTATTTCTGGCGCAGTACGTCAGACATGACAGCTTGATTTCAAAACCGGAGAAAAGTGCCGCTCGGAAAGGAGGACCTGACAGGTTCTCCTTTTTAGATCCGCAACCGGATGGTTTGCTCCCGAGCTCATAAAATGTTGTTGTTGTCAGGTGATTTTTAGTGTAATCTTAAAGAAACAGATGTAAACATGCAGGATTACAAAAGATCTGGGAGGTTTACGATGAAATGTCCGTATTGCGGTTTTGTTGAAGACAAGGTAATTGATTCAAGGCCTACAGAGGAGAATGCAGCGATCAGGCGCCGCAGAGAATGCTCAAAATGCCTGAAGCGTTTTACCACCTATGAAAAAGTCGAAAGCGTTCCTTTGATGGTGATAAAGAAGGATAAATCACGTCAGACCTTTGACCGGGAAAAGCTTCTGAACGGCTTGCTGAGAGCCTGTGAAAAAAGACCGGTTTCCATAGACGACCTTGAGAAAATGGTAAATGAGATCGAGGCGCAAATCCTCAATACGCTCAAAAGGGAGATCACTTCCCAGGAAATCGGCGAAATGGTTATGGCACGGCTCAAGGAGCTGGATGAGGTTGCATATGTACGGTTTGCCTCCGTCTACAGGCAGTTCAGGGATATCAATACCTTCATGGACGAACTGCATAAGCTCCTGAAGGATAAATAAGTCCAATATTTGACAATATATGTAATTTGGGTATGTACAAACACAGTCACTTATAGTAGTATAATGTTGGAAATAAATGTAATTCCATGCATTATATACTAAGGGTCGGCTGAAATATTCGTTCCGATACTTTTACGGGGAATGGAGCGGGCTGGTCGCATACTGCATATGCTGCTCGTCCATGCAGCCTGGTTAGTGCAGTTTCCTGGAAAAGTTTATTTGAGGTTATATTTCAACGGTCCCTATTGAAAGGTTGTGGGGTATGTACTCCAAGCTCAAAAGCTGCGGGCTGCTTGGCATTGACGGCTTTGTGGTCGAGGTGGAAACAGATATCAGCAACGGGATTCCCGTGTTTGACATCGTCGGCCTGGGCGATGCGGCCATCCGTGAAGCGAGAGAACGTGTACGTTCGGCTATAAAGAATGCCGGATTTGAATTTCCCATCCGAAGAATAACGATGAACCTTGCACCTGCCAATCTAAGGAAGGAGGGTTCCTCCTTTGATCTGGCATTCGCCCTTGGCGTTCTTGCGGCAGCAGGAGAAATCAACGTGACGGAAAGGGCAGACACCATGTTTATTGGCGAGCTATCCCTTGACGGAGAGGTTAAAAGTGTCAAGGGAGTGTTGCCCATGGCCGTTTGCGCCTTGCAAAACGGCATCGTCAACCTGGTGCTGCCCCTGGCCAATGCACAGGAGGCCTCGGTTGTAAAAGGGTTGAATATCATTCCGGTGAAAACGCTTGGGGAAGCTGTGGCATTTATATGCGGGAAGATAGGAATAGAACCTTTTGAAAGCTCCGAAGATATCCTGAAAGCCGGCTGCACGGCATATGAGGTCGATTTTGCAGATGTCAGGGGACAGGAGAATGTAAAACGGGCACTTGAGGTTGCCGCCTCAGGCGGACACAACTGCCTGATGCTGGGCGCGCCAGGCTGCGGAAAAACCATGCTGGCCAGAAGACTCCCCACCATATTGCCGTCCATGACCTTTGAAGAAGCGCTGGAGGTAACGAAAATCCACAGCATAGCGGGGACGCTTCCTCCGGGCATGCCGCTCATCCACATCAGGCCTTTCAGAAGCCCCCACCATACCATATCGGATACCGGCCTTGTCGGCGGAGGTTCCATGCCGAAGCCCGGTGAAATCAGTCTTGCACACTATGGTGTGCTTTTTCTTGATGAGCTTCCCGAATTCAGCAAAAAATCACTGGAGGTCCTCAGACAGCCGCTGGAGGATGGTTTGATCACCATCGCGCGCGTCAATGCCAGCCTGACTTATCCTGCCAGGACCACGCTGATCTGTGCTGCAAACCCATGCAAATGCGGCAGGTTTCTTGATCCCACGGGGGAATGCACCTGCACTCCCAGACAGATACAGCAGTATCTCGGCAAGCTGTCCGGCCCGCTTCTGGACAGGATGGATATCCATATCGAGGTGGCCTCGGTAAAATACAGGGATCTGGACGGCGGCTTACCGGGGGATACCTCCAGCACGATCCGGACGCGGGTGGAGAATGCGAGAAAAGTACAGCTGGACCGTTACAGGGGCATGCGTATTTATTCCAATTCACAGCTGCAGCCGGCCATGCTCGGCAAATTCTGCAGGCTGGATGAAA
Source organism: Bacillota bacterium (assembly GCA_023435805.1). GTDB lineage: Bacteria > Bacillota > Clostridia > Acetivibrionales > DTU013 > JAEZMC01. Next base: position 13,296 of record JAEZMC010000357.1, read on the forward strand.
AATGCAGGGATATTTTGAGAAATGCCTTTGACAGAATGGGTATGAGCGCCAGGGCACACAGCAGGATATTAAAGGTGTCCAGAACCATTGCCGACATGGACGGAAGTGAGGACATCCGCCCCGTTCATCTTGCTGAAGCCATACAGTACCGCAGTCTGGACCGGAAGGTCTGGAATATGTAAAGGTCCGGTCTTTACAAAACATGTCGGATTGGAGAAAAACAATGGACAGTCATCTAAAATATTGGATATGGTTAAGCTCTATGGTAAAGGTACCTGCCCGCAAGCGATGTCAGCTGCTGGAGTATTACGGCGATCCCGCGCTCATATGGGAAGCGTCGGAGGCCGAACTGAAGGCGCTGCCCTTCTGTTCGCCGCAAATGCTTGCGGCGGTAACGGACAGGCAGGCCAGAAAAGAATTGCCGGGCCTGATGGATCGAATCGACCGGTGCGATGCGGCTGTAATCACCATAAAAGACGGTTTGTACCCGGAACAGCTGAGAAATATCTCCGACCCTCCAGTTGTTCTGTTTTGCAGGGGCACGCTCAAGAAAGACGCCGTTTATGTCGCTGTCGTCGGCTCAAGAAGGGCAACGCCCTATGGGCTGGATACGTCCAGACGTTTGTCGCAGGAGCTTGCCAGACATGGCGTCAC